>CACXGK010000220.1 GCA_902767115.1 uncultured Ruminococcus sp. | reverse complement strand
GGGTTTCCTTTGGAGCTGATGACCGGATTCGAACCGGTGACCTACGCCTTACCAAGGCGTTGCGCTACCACCTGTGCCACATCAGCATCTCTATTCAATTCCAACCAGCAACCTCCGCCATACCAAGGCGGCTGCTACCTACCTGTGCCACATCAGCAATCACCACCGTATCAGCGACCTTATCAGTATACCACACCAGAGCACAAATGTCAATACCCCATTTGTTGTTTTGTGAAAATGCACAAAGGTGGAGTTCAACAGTTCTGCGAGTTCCGTCAGATTTGGTCTGAAATCTCAAAGAACAGTACGGTTTTTGAGAGTCCAATCGTTCCGGAATTGAAATCTGCGTTTCGGTTTTCAAGTATTTGTTTCGTAATTGTAAAAAATCAACTGTTATTTGGAAAATAAACTTTATAATAGATTGAATTCAACTATAGTATGTGCTATAATGTAGAAAAGCAACCGAGGAGGTGGGACGGAATGGCAAAAATCAACTTCGCCGATCAGCTCGTCAAGTACCGCAAACGCCGTGGTATGACGCAGGAAACACTCGCCGGTATGCTCAATGTGACCCCCCAGGCGGTGTCCAAGTGGGAGAAGGGTTCCTACCCCGACGGCGACCTCCTGCCGCAGATCGCCGCAGCACTGGATGTCTCGCTCGATGTTCTGTTCGGGCTGCGTCCCGAGGAGCAGACCGATCCCATCAAGCTCATCACAGAAGCCATCCAGGCAATGCCGGAAACGGATCGTGCGGAATACTGTATGCACCTGTTCTATGCGATCACAAGTGCCTACAGCAACATCCAGTCCAGCGACTTCCGGTATCCCAAGCGATTGCTGCGTGAGACCTACGCACAGCTCAAGACCGATCAGGAGCTGGCACTTGCACGGCTCAATGAGGATATGCAGTATTTCTGCTTTCTCCGCATTCCGCCGGATGGTCTCAACAGCTATGCGCAGATCACCGACCGGCTCCTGCAATTCTTCCGGCTGCTTTCCAGGCGTGAGACGCTCCAGATCCTCTACTTTTTTGCGGCAACGGAACACAATCACCTGTGGTCCACCAAGCAGATCGCAAAGCATCTGGAGTTTTCCGAGCATATGACAGAAGAAGTGCTCGGTGAGCTCGACCGGTTCGGCGCCATCTGGGAGCTGAAGGTGGACAGCGGCGGCGAGAGCGTCTACGGCTACACCCACAGCATTCCGCTTGAAGCCATCCTGGTGCTGGGTACGTCGTTCATCAACTATCTGCAATATGTGGATCCGAACGTCGAGTACTGGAACAAGGGCGCATTCAAGCCTGAACGCAGGCAAACCAACGGCAAGTAACCAAGGAAACAGAAGATCATTTAGCAGCGCTTCGCAAACGGCAAAGCCTCCTGCTGCAAGAAAGGATGAAAGCTCATGAAATTCAGAGTTCTGGCTGCACTGACCGCAGCACTCACACTGACCGCATCCCTCCCGGCACTCCCGGCTGTTCATGCTGAGGACAGCTACGACATGGCAGTTTCCATCGATCTGACTGCCGGAAACAAGAAGATCAGCCCTTACATTTTCGGTATTAACGATGCCGGTATGCTCGACAATGTGACCGTCAATGCCGTTCGTCAGGGCGGCAACCGCTACTCTGCTTACAACTGGGAGAACAACTTCTCCAACGCCGGTGCTGACTGGAAGAACAACTCCGACACCTACCTCGTCAACGGCATGACCAAGGAGCAGTCCGCAAAGCCCGGTGCTCCTGCCCTCATGCTTTCTGAGGACTGCGTCAAGCACAATATCCCCTACAAGATGACCACCATCCAGATGGCTGGCTACGTTTCGGCTGACGGCGACGGCGCTGTTTCCGAGAGTGAGAAGGCTCCCTCCGCAAGATGGAAGGAAGTCAAGGCATCCAAGGGCTCTGAATTTACCCTCACACCAGATACCACCGATGATGCGGTTTACATGGATGAGTATGTCAACTATCTGGTGAAGACGCTCGGCGATTCCACAACCAAGGAGGGTATCAACGGCTACAACCTCGACAACGAGCCTGGTCTCTGGGATTCCACCCACAGCCTGATGCATCCGGATGACCCGACCTATCAGGAAATGGTGGACAAATCCACCGCCTATGCAACCGCCATCAAGTCCGTTGACCCGAAGGCAGAGGTCTTTGGTCTGGCACTGTTCGGTGTGTACTCCTACTACAACTTCTGCGATGCACCGGATAAGGATTCGAGCTACAACTGGTTCCTTGACTACTATCTGGACAACATGAGCAAGGCTGAAAAGACTGCCGGCAAGCGTCTGATCGATGCCATCGACGTTCACTACTACTCCGAGGCAAAGGGCGATGCCCGTGTCACCGAGGCGAATGCAACCTCCGACAAGGACAAGGCTGCCCGTGTGCAGGCACCTCGCACCCTCTATGAGGACGGCTACCGTGAGGTGAGCTGGGTCACAGATGCACTGAGCCAGTATATGCCGTTCATCCCGACCATTCAGGCTTCCATTGACAAGTACTATCCGGGCACCAAGCTTGCCATCACCGAGTACAACTTCGGCGGCGGCATGGATTCTACCGGTGCCATTGCAGAGGCTGACGCACTGGGTGCATTTGCTGCCAATGATGTTTACCTTGCGACCCTCTGGCCGCTGTCGGATACCATTGACTATCAGCTCTCTGCCATCAATCTCTACACCAATTATGACGGCAAGGGCGGCGCTTTCGGTGATACCCTCGTAGAGGCAAAGACCGCTGACATTGAAAAGTCCTACGCATACGCTTCCATCGACGGCACTGACACCTCCACTGTCAAGGTCGTTATGGCAAACAAGGACAGCGATAAGACCGAGAAGGCAACCTTCGATATCAAGGGCGGCAAGAACTACAAGTCTGCTGTTGTTTATGCAGTGACCAAGGATAACAGCGATATCCGTGTCATCGATGTACAGAATGACATCACCAGCGATTCCATCACGGTTTCCCTGCCGCCGTACTCCGTAGCAACTGTTGTGCTGTCTGAGGAAAATTCCGAGGAATCCACCTATGTAGAGCCGGAAAAGACCACCAGCGAGGTCGTTTACCAGTACGCTGACCTCAAGGACGGCAAGGACGGCAAGATCATCCCGATCGCAGATCCTGATCACCTCAAGGAGGTCATCATCAATGTGACCGCATCCTCCAATGCAGGTTCCACCTGGTACTGCGGCGGCGGCGCACTGTGCTTCAATTCCCTGGAGACCGCTGACGGCAATGTCTGGGCTGCCAAGAGCTTCATGTACAACGGCACCGGCGATGTCAAGATCAAGTTCGACGGTACATTCTCCATCGCAGATCCCGACGGCGGCGATGAGATGCCGGTCGTAGAGGGCAAGATCACTGAGGATTCCATGACCTTCCAGGATTGGTGGAAGTCCTCCGAAAAGAGCGATGCCGGTGAGGACGTAGAATGCACCTACAACACCATCACACTCGTGTATGACGGTTCAAGCATTGTCGTTCCGAGCGAGACACCCTCTGAAACGCCTTCCGAGGCGCCGACTGAGGAGCCCACTGAGCAGCCCACTGAGCAGCCGACCGATGCACCGGAGCCTGTCAAGGACAACGAGCAGACCTTCAAGTTTGATGACCTGGAAAAGGATAAGGACGGCAACTTCGTGGTTCCGATCGAGGATGCTTCCAAGCTGAGCGCAGTTGTCATCAACACCACCTGCGAGTGTGCAGCCGACACCACATGGTTCGGCGGCGGCGGCGGTATCTGCTTCTCTGAGCTCACCGATGCAGACGGCACCAAGTTCTGGGGCTATAAGGACTTCCAGTATGCTTCCGGCACTGGCAATGTGACTGTCAAGATGGACGGCAAGTTCATGAAGCCTGCAGAGAAAGACGGCGAGGAGAACACAGAGGTCGCAGCGACCATCGGTGACAAGCAGCTTGTCGTACAGGACTGGTGGAAGGCAACTGCTGAAGATGAAACCGGCGCAGACGTTTCCGTGACCTACAACACCATCACACTGGTATACGAGGGCAGCGCAAATCCGTCCGAAGCGCCGACCGATACACCTGTCAAGCAGGCTGCTTACGGCGACGTTAACGAGGATAACGGCGTTGACATTCTCGATGTCATTGCTCTCAACCGCTACCTCCTCGGCAGCACTACCCTCTCTGAGCAGGGCAAGGTCAATGCCGATGTGGACAACAGCGGCACACCGGATTCCACCGATTCTCTGAACATCCTCAAGGCTGTTGTAGAGATTATCGATGTCAAGGATTTCCCGATCAAGGGCTGATCCGTTTCACAAGCTATCTACTTTCCCTTTCATGCCCCCTCTCCGGAGGGGGCTTTCTCTGTGTCCGGAGATTGGTAAATTGTACAAACGAAACCTGTTGAAACTTGGCACACCCGCCAAACCAAATGGGTCAAAAATGGCTGAAACTGTATGAAATTGCTCTAAAGTGATTGACAATCCCTGCGAAGTATGGTATAATGTAAACAGTTCCGATAGTTCGGCTGATTCATGTTACTTTTTGCCCGCAACGGGCTGATATCGAAAGGAGAATACTTACTATGGGTCTGATCAAAGCTTTTGCAGGAGCACTGAGCAATACACTGGCAAACCAGTGGCTGGAGTACTTCTACTGCGATTCTCTCGCAAACAATGTCCTGATGGTCAAGGGCAAGCACAAGGTCGGTAACAAGTCCTCCAACACCAAGGGTGAGGAGAACGTCATCTCCAACGGCAGCAAGATCGTTGTCAATGAAGGTCAGTGCATGATCATCGTGGACGACGGCAGAGTTGTGGAGATCTGCGCAGAGCCCGGCGGCTACACCTTTGATACCTCCTCCTCCCCGTCCATCTTTGCAGGCGGCTTGGGTCAGGGCATCGTGAATTCCTTCAAGGAAGGTCTCAATGAATTTAAGTACGGCGGTCAGGCTGGCAAGGATCAGCGCATCTACTTCTTCAACATCAAGGAGATCCTGGACAACAAGTTCGGTACCCAGAATCCGGTGCCGTTCCGTGTGACCTACCCGGAGCTTGGCAGAAGCTTTACTGCCGGCATCCGCTGCAATGGTGTGTACACCTTCAAGCTGGCTGACCCGATGAAGTTCTTCTCTGCCATCGCAGGCAATACCGCCGGCAGCTATACCTTCGGTGAGCCGCTGGCTTCCCAGATGAAGTCTGAGCTGCTCGATGCCCTACAGCCGGCATTCGCCAAGATCTCTGACATGGGCATCCGCTATGACCAGATCGCTCTGCATAACAAGGAGATCAAGACTGCCCTCCAGGAGGAACTGAAGACAGACTGGCTTGACAAGCGTGGTCTGATGCTGGAGAATATCTCCATCAACTCCACCACCATGTCCAAGGAGGATGAGGCTCGCATCCAGAAGTTTGAGGATCTCGCATGGAACCGTGACCCCGGCAATGCAGCCGCTGTGATGGTCGATGCACAGGCTGAGGCGATGAAGACCGCTGCCGGCAACCAGGGCGGCGCTATGATGGGCTTCATGGGCATGAATATGGCACAGATGGCTGGCGGCATGAACGCCAACAACCTCTTTGCAATGCAGCAACAGCAGCAGGCAATGCAGCAGCAACAGCAGATGCAGCAGGCTGCGCCGCAGCCGGCTCCTGCTCCGGCACCGGCTCCGACCGGCGACAGCTGGACTTGCGCTTGCGGTACGGTCAATACCGGCAAGTTCTGCCTGGAGTGCGGAAAGCCCAAGCCGGCACCGGTTTCTGCTGACGGCTGGACCTGCTCCTGCGGTACCGTCAACAAGGGCAAGTTCTGCGCAGAGTGCGGCAGCCCCAAGCCCGCAGGCGCACCGCTTTTCAGATGCGACAAGTGCGGCTGGGAGCCGGCAGATCCGAAGAATCCGCCGAAGTTCTGCCCGGAGTGCGGCGACCCGTTCGACGATAACGACATCCAGAAGTAAGAGATCGAAGCCGCCTTCCCTGTTTTTCGGACGGCGGCTTCTTTTATCCCTTAAAATAGCTAACAGAAAGTGAGGTGCTGGGATATGGCTGACCAGCTATTACAGTATAAATGCCCATGCTGCGCCGGGAAACTGGAATTCAATTCCGGTGTGCAGCAGATGAAGTGTCCCTACTGCGACTCGGAATTCTCCATCGAGGCAATGCAGGAGAATGCAGCCGCCGAAGGCGAACAGGGACAGGACGAAATGTCATGGGATACGCCGCAGGAGACCTGGACTGAGGACGAAGCGACCGGCATGAAGGTCTATAAGTGCCAGTCCTGCGGCGGTGAGATCGTGGCAGATGATACTGCCGGCGCATCCGTTTGCCCGTATTGCGACAATCCGGTTGTCATGACCGGACAGTTCGCCGGCGACCTGAAACCGGAATTCATCATCCCCTTCAAGCTCGACAAGGAAGCTGCCAAGGCTGCCTTCAAGCAGCATTTCCAGGGGAAAAAGCTCCTGCCCAAGCCCTTTAAGGATCAGCACGAGATCGACGAGATCAAGGGTGTTTACGTTCCTGTCTGGCTCTTTGATGCCAAGGCAAAGGCGGTCGTGCAGTACAAGGCGCAGAAGATCAAGCGCTGGAGCGATGATAATTACAACTACGAAAAGCACGATTTCTATACCGCAAGACGTGCCGGCACGATGGCATTTGAGGGCGTTCCGGTGGACGGCTCCTCCAAGATGGACGACACCATGATGGAGTCCCTCGAACCCTTCGACCTCAAGCAGGCAGTCCCCTTCACACCGGCGTATCTGTCCGGCTACCTTGCGGATAAGTACGATGTAACAGCCGAGGAGAGCATCGATCATGCCAACGAACGTATCAAAAAGAGTGTAGAGAAGGCGTTCCGTGACACTGTCAAGGGCTATGAGCAGGTCGAGACCGAGCATTCGGCTGTCAAGCTCGAAAACGCCAAGGCAAAGTACGCCATGTACCCGGTATGGCTCCTGAATATCAAGTGGAACGGGCAGAATTACCCGTTTGCCATGAACGGTCAGACCGGTAAGTTCATCGGCGACCTGCCGGCGGACAAGGGTACGGCTATGAAGTATTTCTTTGGGATCGCAGGCATCCTGACGGTGGTATTCTCCATCATCGGAATGCTGCTGTCCAAGTAAGGAGGGCGCACTATGGTTAAAACGATCCTCATTGCACTTGTGATTGCACTCATCGTCGCCGGCATTGCGGTCGGCATCATGTGGTCGGGCATGAAGTCCGTCATTGCCCAGCAGCGTGCGGATGATTATGTACAGAAAAATTCCCTCAAGCTCGATGGCAACAAGGATACGTTCCTTTACACCAAGACGGAAAAGAAGGAGCGTCCCAAGCCGCAGCAGTAGCGTTTTTCTTTCCCCCTCCCAAAAGGAGGGGGATTTTTTTGCACAGAAAACATTCTTGAAAACGTGAAGCAAACGCAAAAGTTTTTGGTCCAGCTTTTTTCAAAAAGCTGGTCAGGTCCAGGGCTGAAAGCCC
>CACXGK010000219.1 GCA_902767115.1 uncultured Ruminococcus sp. | reverse complement strand
TTTTTGGAAGAGGGGCACTTTTTTTGCAAAAAAGTGCCCCTTCTTTCGCCTTGAAATGCTTTTCCTGCCGCCTGTAGGCGGCAAAACGAACTTTATCGACAAGCTGAAACGCCCGGTTCATCAGGAACCGGGCGTTTCTTATGTTATTTGCCAAAGTAGCAGTAAAGCTGGCAGGAGATCATGCCATTGTAGAGCTTGCGGCGCTTGTCCGCCTTCTTGCCGAAGTACTGCTCAAATTCGCCGTCACCGCAGATGATATAGGCCGGTGTGCTGAGCACCTTGCCCATGGTGCGGTAGATCCTGCGGGCGTCGTTCTGTTCGAGCATACGCTCACCATATGGGGGATTCGTGAAGATCGCAGCTTCCGGAACGGGCTTGACATAATCTGCCACATCACGCTGCTCCACGTGCAGGAGCTTGTCCACGCCGGCTTTCTTGGCGTTGTCGAGTGTCAGCCTGATCGCCGCCGGATCCACATCAAAGCCAAAGCCTTCAAATGCAACATTCCGGTCGATGCGGTCGAGCGCCTCGGCTCTGGCATCACGCCAGATCCGTGCCGGGATGCTGTCCCACTGCTCCGCCTGGAAGCGTCTGTCCAGACCCGGTGCGATCTTGCAGACACGGCGTGCCGCTTCGATCAGGAAGGTACCGCTGCCACAGAACGGGTCACAGACAATGGTATCCGGACGCATCCTGCCGAGATCGAGGATGCCGGCTGCAAGCGTTTCACGGATGGGGGCAAGGTTCGCATTTCTGCGGTAGCCACGTTTGTGGAGCCCCTCACCGGAGGTGTCGAGATACAGGCTCACCTGATTTTTCAGGATGGTGAACTGGATCTGGTGGACGCTGCCGGTCTCTGGGAGAAAGCCCTCCGTTCTGTACGCTCTTTGCAGGCGCTTGACAGCGGCTTTCTTGAGGATCTTCTGGCAGGCAGGGATACTGGTAAGCTGGGAATTGACGGAATGTCCCTTGACCGGGAAGGCATCCTCCTTGCCGACAAAGGCTTCAAGCGGTGCCTTGTACATCCCATCGAACAGCTCCTCAAAGGTCGTTGCCTTGTACTCAGCGAGAACGATCTGTACACGTTCTGCGACCGAGAGATTGAGATTGGCTTTGGCGAGTGTGGTCAGGTCGCCTGACCAGCTCACTCTGCCGTCCTGAACGGTGATATCCTCACCGCCAATGCGTGTTACTTCAAACCGCAGCACCTTTTCCAGTCCGAAGTGACACGGTGCGGAAAAACGGATGCTGTCCATCACTCGTCACCTCCGCCGTTGTCCACAACGGGAGCCGGTGCATCCGGGATTGCCGGCTCTACGGGATCCGGTGCAGGTGTGTAGGTGTTGCCGCTGTCGCCGCCGGTGGAATTGCCGCCGGAGGAATTATCACCGGAAGAATTGCCGCCAGAGGAATTGCCGCCAGAGGAATTGCCGCCGGAGGAGTTACCGCCGGAGGTAGGCTTCTTGATGGGATTGCCGTCCTCGTCGGTCTCTCTGGTGCTCTCCTTCGGTCTGTACTTGCAGGTCTCGCAAACCGGGCAGTTGGTGGACTTCCAGTAGCCCTTCTCGCCCTTGCTGCAATACTTGCCGGCACGCAGACCGGTCACGGTGCAGACATAATCCTCAACGATGTTCTCCGGAACGGGGTATTCGTTATCGGACTCAATGGAGTTTGCATATTCGCCGATGACGTTCTGCCACATCTTTGCAGAGCTGATGGAGGTATCGAGCTTTTCACGGTCGGTGTAACCGATCCAGACGCCGGATACGAAGTCCTCTGTCAGACCGATGAACCAAAGGTCGTCCCAGTTCTGGGTGGTACCGGTCTTACCAACGACATCCTTATTGGAAAGCTGTGCATAGCCTGCGGTACCGTTGGAGGAAACGACGTTCTTCATCATACGGTTCATGACGTAAGCGGTCTCCTCGTCGATCGCCTGATAGGGCGCACCGTCGTTCTCGTAGATCAGCTCATGGTTGCCTTGCTCCAGACGGGATACGCAGTGTGCGTTGTAGTACCAGCCGCCGTTGCCGTAGGGGATGTAGGCATTGACCATGTTCTGCATGGTAACACCGTAGGAAAGCGCACCAACAGAAAGCGGAGAGAGCGCAATATCGGTATTGCCGTTCGCATCAAATTCGAGCAGATCCAGGCCCATCTTATCGGTCGCAAACTGGAAGACCTCCTCCGTGCCAAGCTCGTCAACCAGGTGTGCCGAGATGGTATTGAGGGACTTCATCAGACCGTAGTACATCGGCAGGTTCCTGCCGGAATAGTTGGTCGCAACGGAGTTGGAGGAATAGTTCTTCGGCCAGAGGGAGCCGTCCGGGAGGGTCAGACCGTAGTCCTTGATCATGCTGCCCCAGGAGAAGATGTCGGAATAGATACCATAGCCATAGCCACAGATGGGCTTGATGGTAGAACCGGGCTGACGTTTTTCCATGGTGGCGTAGTTCATGATGAGGGAGCCGGGCTTTTCGCCGACCTGACCGACGCAGGCAAGGATCTCACCCTCGTAGTTCATCGCAATGAAGGCGCTCTGCGGATAGAGCACATCGTCATTGTCGTCGATCTCGCCGTCACCGTTGGTATCGTTGTATCTTGCGGAATTCTTGGTATTGATGATATTGTCAAGGCTCAGATACTTCTCCTCGACATACGCCTGCATATCCGGATCAATGGTGGTATAGATCTGATAGCCGCCGGTATTGATGCGATGGAGTGCCTCCTCCTTGTCGAGGGCATAGGTCTCCATCAGATAGTTCTGCACCTCACGGATCGCCATTTCGACGGTCCAGGTCATATCAGAGGACTTTGTTCCGGTCTCCTTCGGCTGCGGATGGAGGCGCTCATATTCCTTGGTATCGGTAAAGATCAGGTGCTCATTCAGGGCTGCCTGATAGTCGTCATAGGAGATCGCACCGTGTACATACATCTGCCAGAGAACGTATTCCTGACGGGTGCGGTTGCGCTCACGTCCGGTGTTGACCCATTTGTGAGTCTCATCGTCAGTGTAGCCGGCAAAGGGATTGATGGTTTCCGGAGACTGCGGGATCGCAGCAAGCACAGCACCCTCCGCAACAGACAGATCCCAGACGTCCTTGCCGAAGTACTTCAGAGATGCCATCTCGATGCCGTTGGCAGCGCCGCCGAAGCCGATGAAGTTGAGATATGTCTCCATGATCTCGGACTTGGAGTAATTCTTCTCCAGCGTCATCGCACGGAAGATCTCACGGATCTTACGGGTGGGGGATTCCTTGTTATCGCCGGTCACGTTCTTGATGAGCTGCTGGGTAATGGTCGAACCACCACGCTGGGAATCCCAGAAGTGGAGAAACAGGTTTGCCATTGCCGCAATGGTGTTCTTGTAGTCCACACCATCGTGGGTGTAGAAACGCTCATCCTCGGTGTACACAAAGGCATCCAGTACGTGCTGGGGGATCTGTTCGATCTCGACCGGGATACGCTGCACCTCGTTCTTGACCTCATAGAGCTGGACAATGTTGCCGTCCGTATCGGTACCGTACACGTTGGTATTGTAGGACAGCTCCATTTCCTCAAGGGTGATGGAGGAGGATTCATCCATCAGCTCGATGATGTACACAGCCGCAGCGGTGCCGACGATCGTGCTGGTGATGATGCAGATCAGAAAGATCGAGAGCAGCGTCGAAAAGAGGACAGAAACGATCCGCTTCACGATACGCCATCCCCTGGATGTTTTCTTTTTCTTGGCAGCGGATGGACTGCTGCCTTTTCTTCGGGTTTGCTCTTGCATGATGATACGAAGTCCTTTCTTCTATGGTTCCAATGTCGCACCCTCTGGCTGGATGCGTATTCTCAGAGCCTGTTTAGTATCTTCCAGCAGCCGTCTTTTCGGCATCCTTCCGTCCTGATTTTGTCTGTCCTCCTTGCAATACAGCAAGTAT
>CACXGK010000218.1 GCA_902767115.1 uncultured Ruminococcus sp. | reverse complement strand
ATTTTGCGGTGCTTTGGAGCTGAACCGAACACAGCTTTGCGGCTTTTGCCGATAGGCATTAGCCGCATTGCGGACAATAGAAAACGGACTTGAAAGAACCGCTATTGCATCAGCGGCGATCCGCCGCCCGCTATCATGCGTGCAGGCTCAGCCCGCCGCACCCAGATTTCCATTTTCAGACCCCATGGAAATGTGGTTTAAGCCCGAAACAGAGCCATTTCAGGGGGTCAGATTTTCAGATTTCCGTTTCCTTATAGACCGGTGATAGATGAAACGCTATCGTCTATCAATTCTAAAATCCGTCCGGCGCAAGCCGGACACTTTTTTATTCATTCTTCATGATTCACTATTCTATCTTCATTCAAAAAAAGTCCCCCCATTTCTGAGGGAACTTTCTCACTTACGCATATTTCTTCCGCAAAGTCAGCAGCACGAGGAGGGGGTAGATCTCCAGTCTGCCGAGGAGCATATCCATGGAGAGGAGGAGCTTTGCCCAGGGTGCGAAGGCGGCGAAGTTGCCGGAGGGTCCGATCTCGTTCAGACCGGGACCCACGTTATTCATACAGGTGATGACCGCCGTCACCGTGGTCGGGATGTCATGCCCGTCCAGCGACAAAATCAGAATCGATCCCGTCATCAGCAGCATGAACACAATGAAATAATACCCGATGCCGTGGACAACTTCCTTGTCGAGCTTTTTGCCGTCGCACTTGACCACCACGACCGAACGGGGGCTCAGGGTCGTGCGCACTTCCTTATACGCACTCTTGCACAGCACCAGGATACGCATGACCTTCAAGCCGCCGCCCGTTGACCCGGCGCATCCGCCCACAAACATCAGCATCAGCAAAATCGCCTGCGAGAAGAACGGCCACTCCGTATAGTCCGCCGTTGCAAACCCCGCAGTAGACGTGATCGTCAACACCTGGAACCCTGCATACCGCAGTGCCGTCAGGACATTGCCGTAGACCTTGGTGATATTGATCGTGATGAGCACGATGGAAACCAGCGTGATGCCCAGAAAAACGTGCAGCTCCTCATTCTGGAGCGCCTGTTTGATGCGCCCGGAGATGATGAGGAAGTACAGCGTGAAATTCACCGAGAACAGCGCCATGAACAGCGTCACGATGAAATCAATGTACGCACTGTTGTAGTCTGCGATACTCCCTGCCCGGATGGAGAATCCGCCCGTTCCGGCAGTCGAGAACGCCGTCGTGATCGCATCAAAGAACGGCATTCCGCCGCACAGCAGCAGCAGCATTTCGGCAAGCGTCAGCGTGATGTAGATGCAATAGAGAATCCGCACCGAAAGGCTCATCTTCGCCACGAGCTTCCCGGCGGTGGGGCCTGCGGATTCGGCACGAACCAGGTGCATGGTGTGTGTGTCGGTCTGGGGCATGACCATCAGCATGAACATCAGAACACCCATACCCCCGATGAAATGCGTGAACGCTCTCCAGAACAGACACGACCGGGACATGGCTTCAATATCGTTGAGGATGGTCGAACCCGTGGTCGTCAGACCCGATGCCGTCTCAAATACCGCATCCGCAAATTCCGGTATCTCCCCGGACAGATAGTACGGCAATGCGCCGAGAATGGACATCAGAATCCATGCGATCGCCACGACCGCCATGCCCTCACGGGCGTAGACGGCAGTATTTTCGGGTTTTCTGAGGGTGACGAGCGTGCCGAACAGGATCATACCTGCCGCCGTCCCTGCAAATGCCGCAAGGCTCACCCACTCTCCATACACCGCCGCCACAACGACCGGCAGCAGCAGCAGAACCCCGACCGCACGGATGATCTGTGCCGTCAGGTAGAATATCATCTTGTGGTTCAAAACGAAACCTCCTTTTCAGGCTTTTTTGTCGGCTTGCGCCGACTTAGGAGGGGCTTCTCGCCCCTCCTAAACCACCCTCGGCAGGACTATGCAGCCCTGCACCCGCAGTTTTGGGTGATGTTAAGTTGTTAGCATTGGTTGGGGGGGAGGCGCAACCTCAATTGCTGAACATTTCATCAAGACTTGCGATCTTGCGGTTGGTCGTGACAACGACCACGCTGTCATTCTCTTTGAGGAAGTCCGAACCGGAGGGAATGATCCGCTTCGACCCACGGATGATACCGGCGATCAGGAAGCCCGGATTCACATTCAGGTCTTTGAGCGGCACCCCGATGTATTTCGCACCGCCCCGGACGATGAATTCAATGGCTTCGAGCTTGTTGTCCGCCAGACGGTAGAGCGTGATGATATTGCTGTTCTCGGAATTCTGCTTGGCACGGACATACTGGAGGACGAGCTCTGCGGTTGTCTCCTTGGGGGAAATGACATTCTCGATGCCCATACTCTCTGCCATGCCCATGAGGGAGGAACGGTTGATCTTGGTGATGATCTTCTGCACGCCGATCTTCTGCGCATAGAGGGTCAGGATGATATTCTCCTCGTCAATGCCGGTGAGCATGATGCACGAATCGGCAGTGGTGATGCCCTCCTCGTTGAGGATTTCCTGACTGGTGCCGTCCGCACAGATGACGCTTGCCTTGGGGAACGCCTCGGAGAGAGCCTCACAGCGTCCTCTGTCCTGCTCGATGATCTTGACCTGAATGCCCAGCTCCAGAAGCTGACGCACGAGGTAATAGCCGATCTTGCCGCCGCCGACGATGATGGCGCTGCGGATGTGTTTCTTGTCGCTCATTTTCTTGTAGAGCTTGCCCAGCTCTGCGTGTGCGGCTGTGATGTAGATCAGATCATCTGCCCGGAGCCGGTAGGAGCCGTCCGGAATGGTGATCTCGCCGCCCCGCTTGACAGCGCAGACCAGCATATGCAGTCCGAGCTTCGGTGCAATGGCAGCAAGCTGCAAGCCGTCCAGAAAGCTCCCCTGTGAGACCTTGATCTCTGCCAGATCCATGCGTCCCTTGGCAAATGTCTCGACATGGTTCGCCTTGGGGTAGCGCAGCATACGGGCGATGTCATTGGCGGTCTGGTATTCGGGGTTAATCATCATGGACAGCCCCAGCTCCTCACGCATAAAGACCATCTGTTCGGAATAGGCAGGGTTTCTCACACGGGCAACGCTGTGCCGTGCGCCGAGCTTGCGTGCCATCAGGCAGCACAGGATATTCGCCTCATCCGATGCGGTCATGGCGATGATGATATTCGCACCCTCCACGCCAGCCTCCTTGAGGTCACGGGCGATCAGTGCGCTGCCGACAATGCCCTGCACATCGAGGTTATTGACAAGCTCCGTCACGACCTCCGAATCCGTATCCATCACGGTGATGTCATGTCCCTCGTTGGAAAGCGTCTGCGCCAGAATGCTGCCGGCTTTTCCGCAGCCTACAATCAGTATATTCACGATGTATTCTCCTTTAAGTAAAAATAAACCATATTTGGGGGGAAATCGCTATTCTTCATTATAGACCCATTCCGCTGATTTGTCAAGGGGGGCGCCGGAGCCGGCGCTGACAGGTGTCCTCCCAATGCCCCTTCGGGGCAAAGGTCGGACGAGGAGCTGACCTCACATAGCCCTGCCATGCAGGGCGAACACAACAGGCATAGCTTTGCCCCCCTTTGGCGTAAGCCATTGGGGGGCATTGCGGTTATCGAAGCAAGGACTCTCCCTCACCGCTATTGCGCCAGCGCCGGCTCCGGCGCTTAATCCGCTATATGGGTCAAGATCTGGTCGCCGATGGTGGTGTAGAAGGTCTGTTCGTCCTCTGCGTAGGCGGCTGTCAGGGTGCCGTCGTTGGCTTTGAGGGTGGTGCTCACGTCGATGTAATGCAGTCCGAGCTTGTCTGCCATCGCAAAGAGGGCGGCATTCCAGGTGTCGGTCTTCTGGTTCTGCGCCGCATCCGATGCAGGCGTTGCCGACAGGATATACACCGGTACATCCGGCATCTGCTCCGTGATATTATCCACCAAAGATTCGAGGGAATCCGACGCTGCTTCCAGGTCTGCCGGGCACTGGTACCAGAGATAGACTGCCTTCGGAGCAGTACCACGCAGCGACCTTGCAATGCTGCGCATCCGGGATTCCGCCATGCCGGTGACTGCATCCGTGAACACCATCGCCGAATTCGTCTTGTAATATCCCACAAGCGCCGATACATCGCCAATGAATGCGACCTCTCCCATCCGGGAATCCTCCGCACGCTCACTGGACGGAACCGGGTTTGTCACATTGCCACGGCGCTTGGTCTTGTCGCCGGACTTGTTCGTGCTCTCGTCTTCGAGTGTGGATGCGATCTCACGCTCCCAGTAATCCTCCTGCGCAGACGCCGAGATCAGATAGATCGCAAAGCAGCCTATAAATGTCAGCAGGGCGATCAGCACCAGAACCCCCGGCTTGAACCGGATGCGTGCCAGCACCTGACGTGCCTCGACCTTGCCGTGCTTTCTTCTTTTCGCCATACCTGTATGCCTCCGTGTACAGGGGATACGTCCCCATTTTAGTCTAATTTATATTATAACCGAAACCCCACCGTTTTGCAAGTCCTTTTCCCATGTTTTTTATAAAATCCTGATTTTTTATTGCAAATCCCTCCCGTTTATAGTATAATATAAGAGACAGCCGACAGGGCTGGGTTTATGTGGGGCAGAATGCTGAATAGAATAGAGGAGGCTACTGCTATGTGTGGTTTTGTAGGATTTACCAACAATATTGAAAATGCCGGTCAGGTCGTTGAGGACATGATGGATGCCATCCGTCACAGAGGTCCCGATGCCGGCGGCAAGTACGTGGATGCGGACATCGCCCTGGGGCACCGCAGACTTTCCATCATTGACGTCAGTGTTCAGGGCAACCAGCCGCTGTACAGCGAGGACGGCAATCTCGTGCTGTGCTTCAACGGCGAGATCTATAACTTCATGGACATCCGGCGTGACCTCGAAGCGAAGGGCTATCACTTCTCCACGAATACCGATTCCGAGGTGCTCATCTACGGCTACCGGGAATACGGCACCGAGCTGTTGAATCAGCTGCGTGGGATGTTCGCCTTTGTCATCTGGGACAAGGCGGCAAAGACGCTGTTCGGCGCACGGGATTTCTTCGGCATCAAGCCGCTGTACTATGCGCAGATGAACGGTGCGCTGCTCTTTGGCTCCGAGATCAAGGCGTTCCTGCGGCATCCGGGCTTTGACAAGCAGCTCAACACCGCCGCCCTGGAGGAATACCTGACCTTCCAGTACTCCGCCATGGACGAAACCTTCTTCCGGGGCGTGTACAAATTACAGCCGGCGCATTACTTCCTCTACAAGGACGGCAAGCTGGATATCAAGCGTTACTGGGATGTTCACTTCCAGCCGGACGAAAAGCCCTCTTTAGACGACTGGGTGAAAGCCATTTCGGACGTGTTCCACGACAGCGTGCAGGCGCATAAAATTGCAGATGTCGAGGTCGGCTCCTTCCTGTCCTCCGGCGTGGATTCGAGCTATGTTGCCGCCATTGCAGATGTGGATAAGACCTTCACCGTGGGCTT
>CACXGK010000217.1 GCA_902767115.1 uncultured Ruminococcus sp. | reverse complement strand
TGCGTGGTTCCTCTCCGGAGCACGATCTGATGGTGAGAAAGTTTGACGAGCTGAACTACGTCAGCGCCCAGCTTGTGAATGCGACCCCCTCGGAACGGGAGAAGATCGAGAAGCAGCGCCTGAAAGCGATGCAGGAGGCAAGAGAGGCTGCCAACCAGTACATGGAATCCAAGCTCAAGGAAAAGAAAGTGGAATCCATCAGCGAATGGTCCGGCTCCCGGATGGGACGAAACCGCCTGGAGGGTGCCGCTGATCTTATTGACATGATCGACCAGGAGATGCAGCGCCTGAAGCAGAAGAATGTGACCCGTCAGGACGCCGATATCGACCGTCCGGCTGTTCCGCAGGAGAACCAGCAGTTCGTGAGAACCGAGCCGCAGGATATGATGCAGGATGTGCCCCAGAACAATGCACCGCAGAATGCGCCGGAACTGGAGGAGCAGGCACCGGCAGAGGGCGGCGAGCAGGAAATGTCCGAGGAGGAAAAACGCCTCCAGGAGCTGCATGAGCTGCAAAAGAAGGCGCAGGAGTCCGAGCACGAAAAGGATATGATGGAGATCCAGCCGGATCCGGAGAATCCCTTTGATATGGATGCATGGGCAGTGAAGCTCAGCAGCCTTCCGGATGAAAAGCCCGGTGATCCCGAACTTGCAGAGCAGGTCGCACGAGAAACCGCCAAGTGTATGTCCGCTATTATGATCAATGCGCAGGCTATGGAAAATGAAGAAACGCTGTCAGACGAGCAATTTCGTGACAAGCTTCAGGGGCTGATGAACGAGGGATTTGAGGAGTTCGGCGGTGCGTTCGCAAGTGTCTGGGATGAGATGGTCGAGAATAAAGCGAAAACTTTGGGAGAGTTCGGCAAGTATAAACAGTATATGTCGGGAATGGAAGAACCCTCGCAGGATGAGCCGGAAATGGACGATCTCGACCTCACCGTACCTTCGCAGGAGACCGCAGAGCCGGAGAAGAATGACCTTGACCTGACAGCACCGGCACAGGAGACCACTGAGCCGGAGGTCGGCGCAACAGAGCCGGAGAAGCGCCCTGCCGGCATCCCGGAAAACTATCTGGATCCCCAGACTTATGTGGACATCATGAAGGAACATGACATCAAAAAGAACAATATGCCTTACGAGTTTGCCAAGACCGGCGTCCTGACGATGGCTGGTATGATGATCGCCGCCAAGATCTGCCAGGAAAAGGGCGAAACACCGGATGCAACGGATTTTAACAACAGCGCAGTCGATGTGCTGGAAAGCCGGGAGTTCAAGGATATCGTAAACAGCGTCGGCGGCACCGGCTGGTCGGGTCTCGAAAAGATGCAGGATCTGGTACTCGACGGCGGCAACAACCTCTACGCCAAGTTCGCCCAGAACCGCAAGCACAACCTGGAGGAGCAGAAATTGCAGGAGGAGATCAAGGAACGTGCAATGGCTGAGCGTGAGCTCCAGAACAACAGAACGCTTTCCAATGACAGAGTCCTGGGAAGCTGATCGTATCCCATTCCCCCCTTGCCTACAGCGGCAAGGGGGTTCTCTTTTGCCCGCTGCCCGAACGGTGCCTATGCCCGGATGCATGAACGATACTAATGCCCGGAGCCCGAACCCCAAACACCAAAAAGCCACCCCCTCACATTCCTGTGTGAGGGGGTGTACAGGTTCTTAGGATTTTACGGGGGACTTGCCCGGTGCTTCGGTCTTGACCTCGGCAGCCTTCTTGGGCGGCTGGGGCTTGGGGAGCTTCTGGATGTTGTAGATGCCGTTCTCCTTGGGGGCGTTCTTGTAGGTTTTCAGGAGATTGGTCAGGCTCGGCTGATGCTGGATCTGGTCGATCGCATCGGGAGCCTTGCCAAGGGTTGTCTTGCGGATCATATCCTTGACAGCGGTGTGGAGACTTTCCAGTGTGCTGGGCTGTCCGAGGTTTTCCATCACCGGATCCTTCGGGGGATACTGGCGCTGTACAGCCTGCGGATCTGCGGCGCCGTTGATGCGCTGCTGGTAGGTCTTGTTCTCGTTGCGGATCTTCAGCGCATTCTGCTGGCTTTCCTCAACGATCTTCTTGACGATGATATCCTCCATGTACTGCGAGCGCTGCCCGGCGGTAAGGCTTGGGTTATGTGCAAGCTCGTGGGTCGCTTCGTAGGAAGCCGCCTCGACCTTGCTGAGGGCTTCAATGTTCTTGATGTACTCGATATCCTTGGTGCGCAGACCACTTGCCTTGGCAGCGTCCATGAGCTGTGAGTCACGGTTGAGCATATTGACCATGCGCTGTGCCATCTCTGCATCCACGGCAGAGGTCTCTATGCAGGGGTTGTTTTTCTGCTGCTCCACAATGGTCTGGATACCGTTCTTGATGAGGGCGCCGAGGGGTGCCTTGTTGCCCAGCTTGTAGGCTTCCATTGCCTGCGAAGCTTTGCTTCTGCCCTCGTTGATGCTGCCGGCTGCCTGGATGACGGTATTCGAGTCGGGCGCAATGCGGCTGCCGAGCCCGGAGGTGTAGCTGCGGATGTAATCGGACTGCTCAGTGTCGGCAGGCTTCATCTCTGCGGATTTGGAATAGGCTTCCTGTCCGAGGGCGCCTGCATACGCAAGGGCTGCGAAATCCTTGTTGGAAAGGTGCGTGAAATCATTTTCCTGCGCACCGATCGGAGGATAATACCCCTGAACGGCGGATGGCATCAGCATACTTGCAGCGATCTGGTAGCCCTCATTTTTGGCGATCTCGTTCGGCAGGTTGGGGGTCATCGAATAGAGCGCATCCACACGCTCGATCGCCTGACGCATCGAATAGGGAACCTTGGTGGCATTGAAGCTTGTTGCGGATTGAATGCTGTAGTCATTCTCATAGAGCAGCGTATTGCGGTAGTAGGACAGATCGTCTGCATCCGGGTTGAGGACAGTCTTGTGCCGGTCGATCTGGTCGTTGATGTCCTTGTAAGTGGTCTCGATCATTTTGAAGTCGGGATTGCAGCGCTTGCCGCCCTGTGCCAGCAGCGCAGAGGCTGTATTCAGGATCTTCTGATCCTTTCGGAGCTGCTCGTACTTTTTATCGTCGTACTTGGCTTCAAGGACATTCAGGATGCGCTCACGAGCCTGGAGCAAGGTCTCCTTGCTGCCGGAGGGGGTAGTTTGACGGGTGTAGAAGCTTGGGTGGCACTGCTGGGCACGTTCCGCAGAGCGCAGGAGCGAATTCTCAAGCGCCTTGTCGGAGAGGGTAGGATCGCTGCGGCGGTTGTGCTCGTTTTGCATATCCTTCTTGAAGTATTCCTGGGTCTCCTCAAAGAGCTTGTTCAGGCTGTGCTCCTCGATTTTCTTGGTCATTCTATGGAGCCTGTCGAGGGATTCGAGGACGCACTTGATACGGGGCTGCTCGTAGGACTGCTTGCCCGGTGCGGTACGGCGGGAGGGGTCCTTCTGGAACTGGCGTTCCTTGTGTTCGAGGTATTCCTCCATGCGCTTCTTGAGAGAATCGGCTTTTTCGAGGAACTGGCTCATCTTCTCGTAGGTGACGTTCTGGTGTGTTTTTTCGAGGTTCTCGGATGACCAGTCCTCACACGCAATCTTATGGAGTGCCTTGAGCTCCTTCTTCATCTTGGTAAACTGCTTGGAGGAGGAGATCCAGGAGGATTGATCGACAGCCTCTACGGCGCCAAGGATATTCCGGAGGGTGTTCTGGAGTCCCATCAGCATATAGTCCCCCTCCGGAACGTTGTCCCGACCGAATACGTCATTGAAGATGTCCTTCTGATTGACTCTGAACTTGATGCCGTGGATCTTCTTATGCACAGCGGCAGCAGGTGTCTGGAGTGAGGGGAGCTCCTTACCGTTCTGCTTGAGTGTCAGACCTGCCATGCCTGCGAGGATGGCGGCTGTTTTCTGGAACTGCGACTTGTCGCCCTTGAAGCAGTCTGCGCCTAAAGCGTTCGGTCTCCAGAGCTCAGAATTCTTCTCGTTGAGTTTCTGGGGGTGATAATTGTCAATGTTGCTGAAGAACTCGTTCAGGCTCGTGTCCTTGATGCCGGTGATGGGTGTGCCGATGTGAATGGTGAACTTATCCGGGTTAAAATCGTCCTCACCGAAAATCGTGTCATAGAGAGCCGAATACTCTTTGAGCTGCGCCATGGACATGGATGTCATGGCATCGAACAGCTCGGTCTCCCCCTTGGGGATGTTGGGGTCATAGAGATCCTGGAGCTTCTGGACAGCCAGCTTTTCGCCGAGGGTCGTGGGGTCAGAAAGCGACTCGATAAACTCCTTGCCGGTCTTGGCTGTCGGGGGCTTGGCATAGAGATCACGGATGGTCTGGTCGCCGTTTTCGTAGACGAGCTTGGCATTCTTGTCACCGAGCAGACGGAACAGCTCTGCAATGACATACGGGTTGACAAAGCTGTCTCTTACCTCGCCTTTGAACTGTTTGAACAGCTTCTCGTCCGTTTCGAGCATTTCCTTGATCGCAGGGTCGGCTTTGAGGCGGGTCTTGACATCGTCAAACAGATTGACTCTCTCGCCGTTCTTCACATAGGTGAATTTCTGGAGAACGGAGTCGAGTGTGATGACATCGGAGCCACGGTTATCCTGCCCGAAGACCTGACCGATCTGCTGCTTGAACTCGTTCAGATCATTCCAGGAATAGCTGCTCATGCTGGGAGCGGTGAAGAAGAAATGGTTATAGATCTCCGGGTGCTTGCCCTGGTACAGCTTGGTAAAGCCGTTGAACAAGAGCTCGGTCTGCTTCTGCTGGTTGAGCTGGTCACGCAAGGTGGCAGCATTCTGCTCACGCTGATTGGCTTCGGCATCGAATGCCTGGGCTTCTGCGGCAGCCGTGCTGGCATCCGCTCTTGCCATCTTGTCAAGCTCCGGCTGGAAGTCCGGACGGTTGAGCTTGAGGTAGGTGCGGTCGATGCTGCGCAGGCGGTTTTCCTCCTCGGCAGTACGGTTTTCGGCTTGCTTCAGGAGGAAATCCGCATTGAGCTTCTTGGGGAGGTAGACCTTGTGGTTGACAAAGGTATACGGTACAAACTCTGTCTCGCCGCTGGTCAGCTCATTTTCATTCTGACGTCCGATGCGGTTGCCGAGCTGGTTGGTGTCCTTGCCTTCGCCGCCGCTGTTGGCGGTGATGATCGCTTCGGGCTGCTTGCTGTAGGTGCCGTCGGTGTACATTTTCACGTAGTCGCTGGGTACACCGAAGATCGTTCTGCCGTCCTTGGACACGGTGATGTCCTTGAGGTAGGAGAACTGGAGCGCCATCTGATCGGTGCTGGAGTTCATGAGCTGTGTTCTGAACAG
>CACXGK010000216.1 GCA_902767115.1 uncultured Ruminococcus sp. | reverse complement strand
TTTTCGCTCTGTATTTTCATCCAGAGCCGAGGTCGATTCGTCGAGCATCATGATCGGGCTCTCCGAAAAGATCGCACGAGCTACCGCAATACGCTGCATCTGTCCTTCCGAAAGTCCTGTCCCACGCTCTCCAAGCATCGTATCCAAGCCATTTTCAAGACTTCTAACAAATTCATCAGCGCAGGCGATTTTTAAGGCTTCATAAATGCGACGGTCGTCGTTTAGTCCCGACTTGTCCGCAAAAGTCACGATCTCCCGGATTGTTCCGCTCATGAGCTGATTCCCCTGCGGCACATATGCAAACAGCCTATGCCACGCCGCATCCAATGTCATGATATTACCATTTTTATCTTGAACGAAGCGATCACCGGAATCCGGTTTGTAGATGCACATCAGGAGTTTGAGGATAGTGGATTTGCCGCAGCCGCTATGGCCGGTAAATGCCGCATATTCGCCCTTTTTGACGCTCAGTGTCAGGTCATGCAGGACAACAGGCATTGCGTCTTTTGTGAGCTTGCCCACCTTTTCTGTCGCCGGATAGTAGGTAAAATTCGCATTCTTCAAACCAATTTCCGACAAGTCATTTTCATAGAACCTGAGAATTTCCGGCAAGCTTTTCGGACTCGAATCGCAGTCATTTTCAAAGCGTTCAATGTCCATCAGACGCTCTGCGCTGGCGGTCATGGCGTAGAATTTTGGTAGATAATTCGAGATATTTGCGAAGGGCGACTGAATCTGCGAGATGAGCTGCGTGATCGCCGTGAGGGTACCATAGCTGATGGCGCCGGTCAGAATGCCGTATCCGCAATAGCACACGCCGAGCACGTACATCCCCTGCATTCCTGACTGAAATGCGAAGTTGCAGAGGTTTGAAAAGCGGTTCTTTTTCATCCTTGCAGCCATGTGATTGCCAAGCTTTTCGTCCGCCATTTGGAGTGTCTGATCCTCGGCGGCAAAGGACCGGATCATCATTAAACTGCCCAGTCGTTCCTGCATGAAAATGCGCAAGATTCCGTCCTTTTCCTGAATTTTTTTGTGCAGCCGCTTGATCTGTTTCCGGAAGGCAGTCGCCATGATGAGCACCACAATTCCGGCAGGCACGATGAGCATCGCAAACCTCGGATCGAGGATGGTGATCATCACACAGGCGCTGATGAGCTTGACCGTCATGCCGCTGATGCCAGGTAAAATATCTACCAAGTTATTGGAAACGACAACGCTGTCGCTCGTCAGGCGGTTGAGCCATTCGCCGGAATGCACGGCGCTCACGGCTGCGAAATCTTTGTAGAGGATGCTTTTCAAAAGTCGTTCCTTGAATAAATTTTCCAAGGACGCTCTCGATTTCTCCTCCATAAATCGTGTGAAAACTCGTGTCAAAAGCTGTCCCAAAACTAAAAGCACCGTCAGCAGCACATACAGCCAGAACCCATTTCGGTTGCCGTCGGTTGCGTTGTCCACGATACCTCGCAGACACAGCGCATAGAAAACACCCGAACCGCCGTACAGAATTTCCGCCACGATCAGTGCAAAAATGTACCATTTTCGATTGCCCGTCACATTCCAGAGCCAATGAATTGCATTATGTTTCATGTCGTTTTCTCTTTCGTCGCAGGCGGTTGATCTTCATGCCGATCGCCGTGAAGGGAGCTCGCAAATAATACAATCCGCACCAGAGGTGGACGTACAGTCGGTATCCCTTGTCATTGACCGAAACTGTCCTTCCATCACGGACAATTCCAGTCAGCACGCCGATGATATGGCGGTCGGTAATGCCGTACTCACGCTTCCAGCGGTTGTCACCGCAGATAACATAATCTTGATCTCGGACTTTCAGGATCCTGTGCAGGACATACTGCCCGGAATCTCTCCGGTACAGCGGCACGTCATACTTTTTCAACCTGCCTTCGGGCTTTTTCTCGATAATAAGCAAGTCCTTATCCTGGCGGACGAGGGGCATCATGCTGTCGCCGACGTTGGTGTAGACGAGCTTGCCGGTGCGCTCCAGCTCCTCCTCGAAGGTCGATTTATTCGCCATCAATGGCACCAATCTCTTTAAGCTGGCTTATGATCTTCTGCACATCACGGCGGATGACGTCCTCCGGTGCATCGTATTTTGCAAGCATTTTCGCCACGATCTCATCCTCTGTTGTTTCCTGCTCCAGGCAGGTGATGATGAAGCCTGCGGTCTCGTTACCGCGAGCCATGCCGGAAAATTTAGCAGCGCCGGTGGAAACGACCAGCTTCTCACTGCCGTCATCGTGGCTCAGAAATGCGTCACTCAGTTTCATAAAGTTTCTCCTTTCATGCCCTCGTAGGCGACCTTTGCCGCCTCGGGTTCCATGTTGCAATGCAGCTCAAAAAGTCCTGTGTTCTGGGATAATCTGTCGATTAGCTTCAGCACCTTTGCAAGATGCACGCCGTCCTTCGGGCGGTACACCTGCTGCATCAGCATGGGATACGCCTGGGCTTTGGAAATGCGTGAAATGGTATTTTCTTGACCTCGGTTCAGGATGCAGATGCCCTTCAGAGGGGCGCTCATGTTGCATCCGATGTGGTGTTTGCCGTTGTAGGGAGAGCCGTAAGCGATGACAGAAGTGTCCGTCACTCGCAGAAGG
>CACXGK010000215.1 GCA_902767115.1 uncultured Ruminococcus sp. | reverse complement strand
TACAAATAACTGCTATCTCGCCAGCGCCGGCACCGGCGCAAAATCCCCCTTGACAGCAAGGAGAATCCGTGGTATAATAATAGTACAAGAGCACACCGATTGACGGCTTGCTCCCATTGGTAAAAGAAATCACAGAAAGTGACCGCCTTACTTTAGCGAGCTGGGGCGGTTACTTCCTTTTATGGTCACGATAGATCGTGTAGACTAAGCTAATCATTCCAGTTATGTCAATACAACCAATGCCCCCAATGGCTCACGCCAAAGGGGGCTGTTTGCATATATCCGGTAACTCTCCAAATGGCTTTAGTATACAAACGTATAGTTCTGAGATATAAAAAGTTAAAGATTTAAGATTTTAAGATTCACTCCCTGCCAAAATCGTATATCTTGATTCTTGCAAGACCCAAATTCTAAAATCGGCGGCGGGCTGAGCCTGCCGGCGAGGATTCCAGACCTCACATAGCCCTGCGTAGCAGGGCGAAAACTAAATGCGTAGCTTTGAGCCCTTTGGCGTAAGCCATTGGGCTCATTGCGATTCCCGAAGGACGGACTCTCCCTAAACGCTATTGCGCCTGCGCCGGCTCCGGCGCCGCTTCATTATCATGAAGGAGTTCCTGCAACATCGTTGCAGCGATCTGGTTGGTGGTGATCTCGCCGCTGACACGGTTTTCGATCACGATGCAGAAGGCGATGGGGAATTCCGGGTCGTCCACGAAGCCCGTCAGAAGGGAGTTTTCGGTCTTTTCCTCGCCGATCTGGGCGGTACCGCTTTTGACGGCTACGTCCTTCCCCGGCAGGATGTCCGCATACCGGGTGCGTCCGTTCGACAGCATGATCTCACGCATATGCGCCGCACTCTCCGGGGTGAACATCTTTTCCCCATATTCCGTGACTGCCTGGGCGGTCTCTCTGCCGTCCACCGTCACCGCATGGTCGATCAGATGCGGCATGGTGCTCACACCGTTCTGGTTGGCAATGGCGCTCTGCCACACCATGAGCTGCATCGGGCTGACAAGGGTCTTGCCCTGTCCCATACAGCCCCACTGCGTGCTAAAATCGTTCTTGTCCGTCAATGTCGTGGAAGCCGTATAGGCGCTGATGCCGTTGACGTCGAAATACGTCTGCTCCCCCTCGCCGTTCATCCGGTAGCCCATCGCCCGGTAGGTCTCCTCGATATCCTCCAGCGTCCACGAGGGGTCTGCCACGAGCTGCGCAAACCACGGATTACAGCTATTCGCAAAGGCATCCATGATCCCCTGCGTCCCGTGCCCCTCGCTGCGGTGACATTTGATGACCTGACCGGTGAGGTTCTCATACGTGCCGTTGCAGTCATACGACTTCGCCAGCAAGGCGTCATACCCCATGTGCTCCAGTGCAGAGAGCGTCGTTGCGATCTTCTGGGTAGAGCCGGGGACAGTCGGGTAAAAGACCGAGCACAGCAATGCCCCCTCCGGCAAGGATTCGATGTTCTCGTAGTGGTCGAGAACGTTGACATTGGGCTTCGAGGTGCAGACGTAGATCTCGCCTGTCATGTAATTATACGCCACTGCACAGCCGTTTTTCACCCCGAACCGGTCATAGACGATGCGGTTGATCCGGTGGTCGAGGGTCGTGCAGATGGCTGCCTGCCCGTCAGACTGCTCGCCGAGCATAAAGCTGAAATTCGCCAGCAAGTCCTTATTCTGTGCCACGAGCGTATTGGTCATCTGTTTGGAGTCGTCCCCGATGAGGTTGCCGACATCGAGAAAATAGTCTGCTCCGTACTCCTCTGCGGTCGCCTTCGGGTCATAGAGGACTTCGCCGTTGCGGTCAAAGACCTTGCCGAGGGAGGTATTGGAGGCGTGGGAGATGTAGAATTTCGCCTCGGTCTGGAGTTTGTAGATCAGAAAACCGAACCCGGCTAAGAACAGGAGCAGCATGATCGTGATGAGATGCTGTCCTCTGCGGATGCTTTTCATGCGCTCACCTTGCCTTTCTTTGCAGGCTGTTTTTGGCGTTTGCGTTCCTGACGGCGTTTGAGCGCCTCATGATGGAACAGGGGAGACTGACCGGCTTTGAGCATTCCCACCAGAAAACCGCACGTGACCATCGAGCTGCCGCCTGCCGAAATAAAGGGCAGCGTCACACCCGTGAACGGGATGAGATTGCACGAGCCGAAGATATTCAGCGCCATCTGCGCCACAAATGCCGCCACGACACCGGCGGTCATGGTTGCATGGTAGTAGCTCTTGGGGGGATTCATGAGGACGGTGGTCAGCATGATGAGGATCATTACGACCGTCAGCCCTGCGTACAGCAGTCCCCACTCCTCGCAGATGGTGGAAAAGACGATATCCGATTCATACGCAAAGACCTGCGCCAGATGCCCGTGACCGGGTCCCACGCCAAGCCATCCGCCCCGTGCGATACCGATGAGTGCCTGACACTGCTGATAGCCCTTGCCATAGGGGTCAGCCCAGATATCGGCGTGCAGACGCTCCTGCACATAGGCAGGCGCCAGCACCCATGCGACCATGGCGATCAGGACGCCGCCCACGCACATGGCAGCAATGGCAGGCTTATTGATCTTGGCTCTGGGGTAACACAGACGGCAGACCAGCGCACAGCCGAAAATCGCCGCAAAGGTCGGCAGACTTCCCAGGTCACGGCACCACCACTGCAAGCCGAAGATGACGACCGTCATGGCAAGCAGGCAGAGCGTATCGACCGAGACATAGAAGAACAGAATCTTGATCTTCTTGTGCAGCTCCACGATGGAAGCGGCACAGATCAGGACAAAGCAGGGCTTGATGAATTCCGAAGGCTGGATGGAGAAGCCCTTGAACGTGATCCACATCGAGCGTCCGCCCGTGAGGGTCAGGATGGCTAAAATGAGGATGCCGATGAGGATGTAGATGTATTTCTTTTGCCGGCGGATCCACTCGTGATTGCGTGTGAGGAGGAAGCCGAGCTCACAGGCGACCATGGCAGCCACGCAGGTGATGAGGTGCTTGATGTCGAGCTTGACACCGCCGAAGCAGGACTGGAAGATCAGGCTCATATTGAGGATGCCGAGGAGCATGAGGTCAAGGGTATAGGTCATCTGCCGGTAGATCGCCGCTGCGATGATGCCGGCAAGGTCAAGGATGAGCACGGCAAGGGAGAGCACCACAAGATCCATGGGCTTTTCAAAGCTGCCACGCACGAGCACGATGCCGAGCATGGACAGGTGCGTCATGAGCAGGAGCGTGACCGCACCGCCGTAATTCAGACCGTTTTTAAGCACGCTTGCCGCCTCCCTTCCGTCTGCGCACCGCAGTCTCCGGGGCGCTTTGTTTTGCTAAATATACCTGCACATTCCCCAGCCGGATGCAGTCACCGGGGTGAAGTCTTGCCTGCCGGACACGCTGGTCGTTCACAAAGGTGCCGGATTTGGAATCAAGATCGGTGATACTCCACACCCCGGCACTCACGGTCATGACCGCATGGTACCGGGACACCGATGCATCCGCCAGCCGGATATCGGCAGAAATATGCCGCCCAAGCAAAATTTCATCGGCTTCCAGAGGATAGTGGTTATCCCAGAACCGCAGCTCCAGACCATTCGAGACCTTCTGCCAGCGCTGCCGGCACAGCTTCGCCTCACGGCTCGCAGCCACGATGATCGACAGAGCAAAGATGTCCAGTATCACCACCGCCGCCGCACACAGCACCAGATCCGGTATCGCCAGACTGCCTAAGTATTGGATAAGTTCAGACATGAGGAGGTACTCCTTTCTATAGGGGGAGGAAGGCAGGGGCTTTGCCCCTGAACCCCACCAGAGGGCTCTGCCCTCTGGACTCCCGGCAGGACTATGCAGCCCTGCACCCGCAGTTTTATGTTTTGTAGCTTTACGCCTTTTGGCGCAAGCCAATTGGCGTATTGCGGTCACCGAAGGACGGACTGCAAAGCACCGCGATTGCGCCAGCGCCGGCTCCGGCGCCCGCCCTGCACCTGCAAGATTTTGTTTTGTAGCATTGGGCGCCCTTTGGAAAGCGCTTCATCGAAAAGGGGGTGCCGGGGGCGAAGCCCCCGGCGTGTAGCCCCCTCCCCTTTGGGGAGGGGGTTGGGGGTGGGGGAAGGGGCGCCAGCCCCCACTTTGCCGGCGTACTGTTAGGAATCAAATACTATTATAATACAAGTTGTCGAAAATAGCAACTACATTTCATCGTCTTTACCAAATTTTTTGGTCTGTATTCATCGGTTTTCATAAATTTCTGAAAAGCCCTTGAATTTTTTTATACGATGTGATATAATAGAACTATCACAAGGAGGGTTGGCAACAACCCCGTAAAGGAGGAAACAATTTTGAACGTAACAGTAAATGCTAAGAAGATGCAGATCAACCAATCCTTTACCGAATATGCGCAGGAGCGCCTGGACGCAAAGCTGGACAAGTTCTTTGGCGATGAGGCTGAGGCAAAGCTCATGCTCACCGAGCGCAAGGGCAATATCGAGCTGGAGCTGACGGTTCGTTACAACCAGATGCTGTTCCGTGCAGAGCAGACTGCCGTGGACAAGACCGATGCACTTGACGCTGCCATTGACAAGATCATCCGCCAGATCCGCAAGAACAAGACCCGCCTGGAAAAGCGTCTGAAGGATAACGCCTTCAAGCAGGAGTTCCAGGACACCGTGGAGGAGGCAGATATTTCCGTTATCCGTACCAAGAAGTTCAAGCTCCGCCCGATGACCTCCGAGGAAGCCATTCTCCAGATGAATATGCTGGGTCACGACTTCTTCATGTTCCGCAATGCGGCAACCGGCGAGATCAATGTCGTTTACAAGCGTGACGACGAGGGCTACGCTGTTCTGGAGCCGGATGAAGTATAATCCAATTTTTCTCTTGATTCCTATGTATTTTCCTTCATAAACGGTTTTGCCCTGCACAGTCGTGCGGGGCAAAATTTTGCCTTTCAAAATTTTTTTGAAAAAACGCTTGACAAATGCAAACGCCTGTGGTATAATATATCTTGTTGAGCAGATGCGCTCGTAGCTCAGCTGGATAGAGTGACTGGCTACGAACCAGTAGGTCGGGGGTTCGAGTCCCTTCGAGCGCG
>CACXGK010000214.1 GCA_902767115.1 uncultured Ruminococcus sp. | reverse complement strand
GCATAGCAAAAGCGACCAAGATCTCTCTTAGTCGCTTTGCATAAGATTTCTTTGAAAAGTTTGTCTATCTTTTTGGGGTCAGTTCATGCATTTGGAAGGGATTTTTTGTATGAGATTTACAATTACTATTGACAAATCTTGCATAGGAATGGTATAATAGGAGCATATGATGAATGGAGGTAGTCCTATGCAATACCGCAACCCTGTGATTCCGGGATTCTTTCCCGACCCCAGTATCTGCCGTGTCGGCGATACTTTCTATCTGGTGGCAAGCTCATTTCAGTTTTTCCCTGGCGTTCCGCTGTTTGAGAGCAAGGATTTGCTCAACTGGACGCAAATCGGCCATGTTCTGACCCGTGAAAGTCAGCTTCCACTCCAAAAAGCCAATTCTGTCGGCGGCATTTACGCCCCCACGATCCGTCATGATAACGGGCGCTTTTATATGGTGACGACAAATGTCAGTGAGGGCGGCAATTATTACGTCTGGACGGACGATATTCACGGCGAGTGGTCGGAGCCTGTCTTTGTTGCGCAGGATGGCATTGACCCGTCGCTGTATTTCGAGGATGGCAAGGCGTATTTTATGAGCAACGGCACCGATGACGCCGGTGTGCATGGCATTGTGCAGTGCGAGATCGACATTGCGACCGGGCAGAAGCTGAGTCCTGCCAAATGCATCTGGCAGGGGACCGGCGGCAGATTTCTCGAAAGTCCGCATCTGTACAAAATCGGGAAGTACTACTATCTGATGGCGTCCGAGGGCGGCACGGAGTATGGACACATGGTCGTGTATGCCCGCAGCACCTCGCTTTATGGACCGTTTGAAAGCTATCCGCAGAACCCCGTTCTCACCAACCGCAACCTCGGCGGTTACCTCCTGCAGGGCTGCGGCCATGCGGACCTTTTGGAGGATGTGCAAGGGAATTGGTGGATGGTTCACCTGGGATTCCGGCAGATCGACCAGTGGGTAATGCACCACGTCACCGGACGTGAGGTGTACCTGGCGCCGGTCACGTTTGACGAAAACGGGTGGTTTACGGCTGGCGTAGACGGGACAAACCGTCTTACTGTGGAGACTGACCGGTTGCTTGACATTGTGCAGAAGCCCCTCCCGGAGCTCACGTTTGCAAACACGAGCCCATGCAGGGAATGGGTCTACATGAACAATCCGAAGCCGGAAAACTACGAGTTTACGCCGGATGCCTTCCGTTTGCGCAGCAATGGCAGTTCACTTTCCGACCCGATGAATGCGCCGACGTTCCTCGGTATCCGGCAGCAGGAGATGCAGATGACGCTTGCTGTCACCCTCGATTCCAAGGCGCAGGAGGCTGGTGTGACCTGCTATATGACGCCGGAGCAGCATTACGAGATCATTGTCCGCAAGGGCGAGGGCGGAACCGAGGTATTCGTCCGCAAGACCGTTGGTGACCTCTGTGTGGAGATGGATGCCGTGCATCCGGCGGAGGGTGCGGTGCGCCTGATCGTGGAGGTCGAGCCATTCACGTACAAGTTCTTCGTGGAGCAAAACGGGCAGCGCCTGGAGCTTGGTTCCGGGCAGTCGAAATACCTTTCGACGGAGGTCGCCGGGAATTTCACGGGTGTCCTGTTCGGGCTGTTTGCACAGGGTGAGGTGAATGGAGAATTTGCCGAATTCTCGGACTTTTCCCTCAAATCAAACGCATAACTTCCAAAAAAATCCCCTATGCGCATTAACGCATAGGGGATTTGCTTGTATCAGAGCAGCGCCTGCGCCCACTCCGCTTCCTTGAAGCCGACCAGAACCCGGTCGCCCAAGATTAGCAGGGGACGCTTTACGAGCATTCCGTCTGTTGCAAGGAGTGCGAGCTGCTCGTCCTCCGTCATGTCCGGCAGCTTGTCCTTGAGGTTCAGCTCACGGTATTTCATGCCCGATGTGTTGAAAAAACGGCGCAGCGGCAAGCCGCTTGCTGCCTGCCAGGTTTTGAGCTCGTCAGCATTGGGATTCTGCTCGACAATGTGACGCTCCTCAAAGGCGATCTCATGCGCTTCGAGCCACTTGCGTGCCTTCTGGCAGGTCGAGCATTTCGGGTAACAAATGAACAGCATAAAAGCCTCCTTTTCTCGGTGTGCCTGCATAATCCGGCAATCAGCGGCATACACTATGGTGAAACCGTCTGGAAAGGATGATGCAGTATGAAACAAAAATGGACGAATGCCCTGCTCTGGATCGTGGGCACAGAACTGGTCGGGGCGCTGTCAGCGATTCTCGCAGGGGGCAATTTTTCGGCGTTTTACCAAAGCCTGAACCGACCGCCGCTGTCTCCGCCGGGATGGCTGTTCCCAGTGGCGTGGGCGATTTTGTACGCATTGATGGGATTTTCGGCATACCTGATCGACAAGAGCGACAGCTTCAAGCGAAAAGGCGCATTGCTGCTGTATGGCGCACAGCTCTTTGCGAACTTTCTCTGGTCGCCGGTTTTCTTCGGGCTCAAATCCCTTGGCGGCGCCACCGTCGTGGTGCTCCTGATGCTGGTGCTGATCTGCGCCATGCTGGTGCGGTTCTGGGGCATCCGGCGGCTGGCGGTGTACCTGAATCTGCCCTATCTGGCGTGGACGCTGTATGCGTGCTACCTGACCATCGGCGTGCTCGTGCTCAACCGCTGATTACGCTTTTTCGTCGATCAGCTCCAGAATCTCCGCCGGGGTGAAGGTGTACTTCTTGTCGCAGAAATGGCAGCAAACCTCGATCTGCTCCTGCGTGTCGGCAAGTCTTTGCAATTCCTCCTTGCCGATGCTGATGAGGATGCGTGAGGTGCGCTCCCGGCTGCAATCGCAGTGATAGACCGGTTCCGCTTCGTCCAGGAGATTCGGGTCGAGACCCTCCAGGCACTTCATCACGATGTTCTCGGCGGTCATGCCAGACTTCAGCATTTCGGTGAAATGCGGCATCGAAGCCACATTCTGCTCCAGAATCGGGATCACCGACTCGTCCGCAAAGGGCAGAAGCTGGATGAGAAACCCGCCTGCGTGCTGCACCGTCAGGTCAGGCGCCACGAGTACGCCCAGACTCAGTACGGTCGGGATCTGCTCGCTTGCCACGTAATAATTGGCGATATCCTCCGCAATTTCGCCGGAAACAAGCGGAATCGTGCCAACGTAGGGCTCCTTGAGTCCCAGATCCTTGATGACGGACAGCGTTCCCTCGCCGACGGCGCCGCCAACGTCGAGCTTGCCCTTGGCGTTGAGCGGAATTTCCACAATGTAGTTGTCCGCACAGCATTTGACATTGCCCCAGCTATCGGCAACGGCGTACATACTGCCGATGGGGCCGTCGCCGTCCACACGCAGCGTAAGCTGGTCGCCCTCGTTCTTCTGCCCGTAACCCATCAGGGAAGCGGCAGTTGCAAGGCGTCCCAGTGCAGCCGTCACGACTGCCGAAGGCTTGTGGTACTGCTCGATCATGGCTACCATATCGGTAGAGTCCAAAGCGGATGCGACCACGCAGCCGTCCGCTGAAATCGCACGTTTGATGATGCTCATAGTGACCTCCTGATCTTCATTTTTTGCAATGGCACAAATTCGTCCTCTATGATCTCCTCGCCGGTGAGCGCAAAGCCGTTTCGCTCATAAAACGCCTTGCCCCGTGCATTGTGGGCAAGCACCCAGAGCCATTTGCCGCCGCATTCGTTGACGGCAAACTGCAAGAGCGCTGCTCCGATGCCCTGCGACTGGAACGACGGTTCGACGTAGAGCTTTTTGATCTCGCCGTCCCCGACCTGCACAAATCCCTTTACCACGCCGTCGTCATAGACGTAGGATTCCAGGAATCTCTGTGTTCCCGGAGCGAACTCTGCTGCGATATCCAGCACATTCAGCTCGCCGAAATAGAACGGATCATTTTGAAAGAACGGATAAAAGTTGATTCGGTAATTATAGACGATCATCTCCGCAATGCGTGAAATATCGCCGTTTTCTGCATGACGTATCATGTCACACCTCACAGCGGCTTTCTTGCCACGAACAGGATGCGTTCCGTGATGTCGGTGACAGGGGAGAGCTGTTCGGGGGTGTCGAGTCCCTCGTCCGCATCGAATGCTGCCACGAGTTCAAGACCTGCCTTGCGCACGGCATCCCCGATCACATCCACGGGGTAAGCGATCTCCGTGATGAATTCATCCGACCGGAAGTAGCTGTCCCCGTCCTTCTCGAAGAACGTGAGCTGCTCCTCGACCGTTGCACCGTCCGGCAGCAGCCGGTTCTCCCAGGCGCAGAAGACCGCATCGAGGTCGTACAGGAATACCTTGTCCGCCAGCACCTTCTGATGCTTGTACAGCGTGTTCATGTCAAAGAGGAACAGTCCGCCCGGCTGTGCAAAGAGCGACACCTTGTCAAAGACCTGCTGCACATCCGCAAGGGACGGCAGATGGTTCAGGCTGTCGAGCGTGCAGACCGTGACATCGATCGTCCCGAACATATCCAGCTCCCGCATATCCTGACAGAGGTACTGGATGGGCAGACCGCTGCGCATTTTCTTTTCCATCGCAGCCGAGAGCATGGCAGGGGAGTTATCCACACCAATGACATCGTACCCAAGCTTGGCGAGCTCCTCACTGAGGCTGCCGCTGCCGCAGGCAAGGTCTGTCAGGAGGGTGCCGTCCGTTTCGGTGCGGATGTACTGCAAAATGAGATAATGCAGGCGTTTCGCACGTTTCTCGTACTCCACATTCTGGGTGAGCGCATCGTAATACGCTGCAAAATTCATGTAATCCATAATACTCCTTAAAGTGACAGCCCCCTCCGCAATGGAGAGGGCTGTATGGTAACTCTTAGAGTTCTTCGACGTCGTCGTCATCTGCTGTCGGAGCCGGTGCAGGAGCACCCTCGCCGCCGTTCAGACCGCAGCACTTCTTATACTTTTTGCCGCTGCCGCAGGGGCAAGGATCGTTCGGACCGATCTTCTTGCCGTGAACACGCTTTGCTTCCGGGCTGCCGGCATTGGGAGCGTCGGGCTTAGCGATCTGCTCACGCTGCGGTGCCTGCGCACCCTGGATCTGAATGGTAAGCAGCATACGAACGGTATCCTCACGGATGCTTTCGACCATAGCGTCGAACATATCGAAGCCTTCATAACGATACTCAACGACCGGGTTCTTCTGACCGTAGGAGCGCAGGGAAATACCACGCTTGAGCTCCTGCATATCGTCGATGTGTGCCATCCACTTGGTATCAACGACCTTGAGCATCACAACACGCTCAAGCTCACGGATGATCTTCTCGCCGTAAGCTTCTTCCTTGGCAGCGTACTTCTCCTTCATCTTATTGATGATGAATTCGCTGATGGATGTACGGGTCTGCTCGCCGAGCTGCTCCTCGGTAAAGACGAGATCGCCGTCCTCAAGCAGCCAGCCGAGGAAGTAGTCACGCAGTCCAACGAGGTTCCAGCTATCCTGAACGTCCTCCTCTGCGAGATACTGCGCACTGATGGTATTTACCAGATCGTCCATCATCTGGAGGATGGAATCGTGCAGATCCTCGCCATCGAGCACCTGACGGCGCTGCTTGTAGATGATCTCACGCTGAGCATTCATAACATCATCGTAGTTCAGGGTATTCTTACGGATGGAGAAGTTTCTGCCCTCGACCTTCTTCTGGGAGGAAGCAATGATCTTGGAGAGCCACTTGGACTCGATGGGCTGGGTCTCCTCGACATTCAGGGAACGCATCACGTTCTCCATTCTGTCGCCGGCAAAAATACGCATCAGATCGTCCTCAACGGACAGGAAGAAACGGCTCTCGCCGGGGTCACCCTGACGTCCGGAACGACCACGAAGCTGGTTATCGATACGTCTGGACTCGTGACGCTCGGTACCGATGATGAACAGACCGCCTGCCTCACGGACAGCAACGGCTGCTTCCTTGACCTGGGCATCGAACTTGTCATAGAGCTTTCTGTATTCTGCACGAGCTTCAAGAATGGTCTCGTCGTCGGTATCTGCGAAGCCGATCGCTTCGTTGATAACGGACTCGTCATATTTCTCCATCTTGCGCAGAGCTGCACGGGCGGAGAATTCAGCATTACCGCCGAGGATGATATCGGTACCACGGCCAGCCATATTAGTAGCGATGGTAACGGCACCGAGCTTACCAGCCTGTGCAACGATCTCTGCTTCCTTTGCGTGATACTTCGCATTCAGGACCTCATGCTTGATGCCACGCTTCTTGAGAAGCTTGGAGAGAAGCTCAGATTTCTCGATGGAAATGGTACCCACGAGGACGGGCTGTCCTTTTTCGTGGCACGCAATAATCTGCTCGATGATGCACTCATACTTGCCCTTCTCGGAGCGATACACCTGATCGGGATGGTCGATGCGGATGACCGGACGGTTGGTCGGGATGGCGATAACGTCGAGCTTGTAGATCTCCTTGAACTCGTCCTCCTCAGTCATAGCGGTACCGGTCATACCGGACAGCTTCTGATACAGACGGAAGTAGTTCTGGAAGGTGATGGTTGCCAGGGTCTTGGACTCCTTCTGAACCTCAACGCCTTCCTTAGCCTCGATCGCCTGGTGCAGACCGTCATTGAAACGACGACCGAGCATCTTACGGCCGGTGAACTCGTCGATGATGATGACCTCGCCGTCCTCAACGATGTAGTCAATATCAGCCTTCATGATGCCGTTCGCACGCAGCGCCTGGTTGATGTGATGCAGCAGGGTCATATTCTCATTTGCCATGAGGTTCTCAACGTGGAAGTACTTCTCCGCCTTCTCCACGCCCTGACGGGTGATGGTAGCGGTCTTAGCCTTCTCGTCGATGATGTAATCCGCATCGTCGGAGAGCTCCTCCTGCTCCACCTTGTCATCGATCTCGACAACGGTGTAGGGCTTGAGGGTCTTGGCGAACACGTCAGCCTGCTTGTAGAGGTCAGTGGACTTGTCGCCCTGACCGGAAATGATCAGAGGTGTACGAGCCTCATCGATCAGAATGGAGTCCACCTCATCGACGATGGCGAAGTTCGGGTCACGCTGAACCATGTCCTTCTTATAAATAACCATGTTATCACGCAGATAATCGAAACCGAACTCGTTATTCGTACCATAGGTGATATCGCACGCATATGCTGCACGGCGCTGTGCGTTGGTCAGACCATGCAGGATGCAGCCAACGGTCAGACCGAGAAAGCGGTGAACCTTACCCATTTCCTCCGACTGTGTCTTAGCGAGGTAGTCGTTTACGGTGACAACGTGAACACCCTTGCCGCCGAGTGCGTTCGCATAGGCTGCCAGACACGCAACGAGGGTCTTACCTTCACCGGTCTTCATCTCGGCGATTCTGCCCTGATGGAGCACGATCGCACCAATGATCTGCACTTCAAATGCACGCTTGCCGAGCACACGGTCACCAGCCTCACGGACGGTAGCGAGTGCTTCGGGCAGCAGGGAATCGAGTGTGTCGGTGCCGTCTTCCAGACGCTCACGGAACTCAAAGGTCTTTTCCTTCAGTTCGGCGTCGGTCAGCTTCTTATATTCCTCCTCAAGTGCGAGAACCTTGTTCTTGATCGGTTCGATCCGGGCAAGCTCTTTTGCACTATAGGAGCCGAAAATGGAAGTTAGAATACCCATTTCAAATTACCGCCTTACTTCTCAAATTTACGATCTTTTGTGAAAGATAAAAGATACCTATTCTTTATTTTATCTGATTTTGCGCTATTTGTCAATAGCCATACCGGAATCGGGATAAACTGCACAAGTTTCAACAAAGAAAACCGCCAAAATTTTCCTGCGCTCAGGCAAGCTTTCCAGGGCAGAACCCCTGCATGGGGCAATCCTGGCATCGGGGCTTGCGAGCCGAGCAGATATCTCTGCCAAACAGCACCACACGATGGCAGAAATCCGAGGATTCCTCCGGTGGAAGGAGCTTGCGCAGGTCGGCTTCGACCTTGGCAGGCTCCTTGTTTTTGGTCAGTCCCAGGCGCCCTGTGATGCGGATAAAATGCGTATCCGCAACGACTGCCGGCTTGCCGTAGACATCACCGAGCAGGAGGTTGGCAGTTTTGCGCCCGATGCCGGGGAGAGTCAGAAGCTCCTCCATCGTATCGGGGATCACGCCGCCGTACACGGTCAGGAGCCGCTGAGCGGCTTCCTTGATGCTCTTTGCCTTGGTCTTGAAGAATCCGCAGGGGCGGATGACTTCCTCCAGCGCTGCGAGATCGGCGTCCGCAAAGCTCTCCAGTGTCGGGAACTTCACGAACAGCTCCTTGGTAACGATATTCACCCGTGCATCCGTACACTGTGCGGAAAGCCGTGTGGCGATCATCAGCTCATAGGGCTTCTCGTAGACAAGCGAGCAGATCGCATCGGGATAGCGTTCCTTCAGGATCCGGACGGCTTCCGTGGCACGTTCCTGTTTCGTCATGACTTAGCCCTGGATGGCGTCGAAGATATCGTCGTTGAGGGTGACCTCGTACTTGGCTTCCATCTCCTGATACCAGGTCTCAAAGCGCTCGCTGCGCATGGAAGTGATGGCGTCAGCCTTCCATGCCGGGTCGCCCTTGCTGGAGAAGTACATCACATGAACGCCGTAGGTGGTCTCCACGATGCCGGTATCACCAGGCTGACGGGACTCATCAAAGCACCAGTCATTGAAGGTATCCACCATCTGTCCCTCGGTGACGTTCTCATACAGACCGCCCGTGGACTGCGAACCGGGATCCTCGGTGAGCCTGGTCGCCATTTCACCGAAGCTGTCCTCATTGGCATCGCCGTTCTTCCACTCGTCAAGTGCCGCCTGTGCCAGCGCACGGCATTCCTCCAGTGCAGCCTCACGCTCCTCGTCAGTGGCAGCCTCGCTGTCCACATCCATGTGGTCGCTGAGACTGAACAGGATATGACGCACATTGACCGTCGGAGATTCCTCACGCTCCGGCTCACGGGTCATATAGTATACATAATATACACCCTCGGACTCGATGAGCAGCGTATCGCCGACCTTGGCATCACCAAATGCCCAGTCTGCCAGTTCGTTGCCGGACATATAGCCAAAGCTGTCGTTGCGGATGGTCGGCAGGAGGTTTGCGAGCTCCTCATCGGAGTAGCCCTCGTATTCTGTCAGAATGTCAGAGACCTGGCTCTCGAACTGATCCTCGGACTTGGCGCCTTCAAGGGCTTTTGCGAGCTTCTCGGCAGTTGCCTTGTCCATCTTCGGGGTCTCCTCCTCAGTGGGAGCTTCCTCGGTACCCTCGTCAGAGGCATCATCACCAAGGTCGTAGCTGACGGAAAAGCCCATCAGACCGCAGGTGATATAGGAGCTGCCGTTGGTCTCGACATAGGTCTCGATCTCGTCATCCGTAAAGGTAAAGCCCTTGAGGGTCTCGTTGTAAACGCCGGCAGCGTAAGCCTGCAATTCCAGTGCCTGGCGCAGGTCGGACTCGGAAACGTTGTTGCCATAGGCTGCAATATCCGCATCGCCGAGGGAATCCTCGATGGTCTTGCGGTCGGACTCCGAAAGCTCGTAGCCGATCTCTCTGCCTGCCTCCTGGAGCACGAGGTACTGGGTGACGTTGTTCTTGACAGTGCTTACGACATTCTGGAGCCAGGTCGTATTCTCCGCACCGGGGAACTGCTGCTCACTCAGCGGCAGGGAGAGGTCAAGGCTGTAATAGGACTTGAGCATTTCCTCGCCGTAGTAGTTCTTGTACATATTCACAACGTCCTGCACATAGCAGGCAGCCATGCGGTCTGTGACCTTGCCGTGATTGGTGGAAGCAGCGGTCTTGGGCATGACCTCACGGTACTTGAGCACGCCGAAGGTGCCAAGTCCGCCCAGTGCCAGCACGGCTGCACAAACGCCGACAGCAGTCAGTGCCTTCTTGTTGACAGGCTTCTTGGGGGCAGGTGCTTCTGTCTCTGCGGCAGTATCCGCAGCCTCAGTGCTTTCCTCAGTGTAGTCACCGAGAATGCCCTCGTATTTCTCCTCGGCGGGTTCTGCGTCCGCAGCAGGAGCGTCGGTTTCCGGCGCAGCGTCCGGAGTTTTGTTCAGTTCATCGCTCATGAGTGATCCTTCATCCTTTCATTTCAAAAGCGCATTAAAGCTTCATCAGCTTGTCAGCACTGGTATTCGGGTAGGAGATGCCGTCGTCAAGGGCAGCAAGCTGGTTGTAAAGCACATAGATCCGCTGGGTGGTGTTCTCCAGAAAATAGTAGTGCCAGAGATAGGGCACCAGCAGTCCGAGTAAGATCAGCGCCAGCAGAAAAAGCCCGACTGTCCTGAAATACAGCGCCAGTCCCAGAGCTATAAAAAATGCCAGCCCCACCAGGATGCAAACCAGAAAATGCACCAGACGTTCATGCTGGAAAAATCCAATCTGCACCAGCGCATCATGGCGGATCCTTGCAATATCCTCCTGTTTCGGGTCGTCGAGAAAGCTTTTTAGGAACTTCTCGTAGGCGGTCATATAGTACCGCATGGCTCCCACCTCCTTGCTGCCGTGATACGGCAATACTTCTTTATTATAACACAAGGGACGATGGATTGCAAGATGTTTCACAAAAAAAACACGAAAATCCCTGTCGGCGCTCCGGCAGTCTGCATTTTTTGTCACAACCTCTTGACTTTTTTTACGAAACGTAGTATAATATGTTTGTTGACTGCGGACAATTGTCCGTATCCAATTATCACTCAAACAAAGGATGAATTACAAAATGACAAAGAATATCGCAGTGATCCGGGGCGACGGTATTGGTCCTGAGATCGTGAATGAAGCCATTAAGGTGCTTGACGCCGTGGCAAAGAAGTTCGGACATACGTTCCAGTATACAGATCTGCTGATGGGCGGCTGCTCGATCGATGCATACGGTGAGCCGCTGACTGACGAGACCATCGCCAAGTGCAAGCAGAGCGACGCTGTCCTGATGGGTTCCATCGGCGGCAATACGACCACTTCGCCGTGGTACAAGCTTCCGGCGCATCTGCGTCCCGAAGCAGGTCTCCTGAAGCTCAGAAAGTCTCTGGGACTGTTTGCAAACCTGCGTCCGAGTGTGCTGTATCCCGAACTGCGTGGTGCCTGCCCGCTGCGTGAGGACATCAGCGAGAAGGGCTTTGATATGCTCATCATGCGTGAGCTGACGGGCGGTCTGTATTTCGGTGAGCGCAAGACGGAAGCCGTGGACGGCGTGATGACTGCCATCGATACCCTGAAATATGATGAAAACGAGATCCGCCGCATTGCGGTCAAGGCTTTTGAGGTCGCAATGAAGCGCAACAAGAAGGTCACATCCGTCGATAAGGCGAATGTTCTGGATACCTCCCGTCTGTGGAGAAAGATCGTCAATGAGGTCGCAGAGGATTACCCGGAGGTCACTCTGGAGCACGCCCTCGTGGACAGCACGGCAATGCAGCTCGTGCGCAATCCTTCACAGTTTGACGTCATGGTGACCGAGAATATGTTCGGCGACATCCTGTCCGACGAGGCAGCGATGGTGACTGGTTCTCTTGGAATGCTTCCGAGTGCGTCCCTCAACGAGACCAAGTTCGGTCTGTACGAGCCGTCCGGCGGTTCTGCACCGGATATTGCTGGTAAGAATATCGCAAACCCGATCGCTGCGATCCTGTCTGCAGCAATGCTCCTGCGCTACTCCTTCGATCTGAACGACGAAGCAGACGCAGTTGAGAATGCTGTCAAGAAGGTGCTTGCTGAGGGTTATGCGACCGGCGACATCATGCGTGACGGCTGCAAGCAGGTGCTCTGCGACGAGATGGGTACGCTGATCGCCGAGAGAGTTTGATTTGTTCCCAATAGAAACTCTTATATATAAATGAAAGAAGGTTTTTTCAATGGAGAAAAAGAACATCGACTGGGGTAACCTTGGTTTTGGCTATATGCCGACCGAAAAGCGCTATGTTTCCACCTACAAGGACGGCGCATGGGATGCAGGCACTCTGACTGAGGACGCTACCATCACCATGAGTGAGTGCGCCTGTGTATTGCAGTACGCACAGACTGTCTTTGAAGGTCTGAAGGCATACACCACCGAGGACGGCAGAATCGTTACCTTCCGCCCTGACCTCAATGCTGAGCGTCTGGAGCAGTCCGCATCCCGTCTGGAGATGCCGGTATTCCCGAAGGAGCAGTTCATCAGCGCTGTTGAGCAGGTCGTTGCTGCCAATGCAGCTTACGTTCCGCCCTACGGCAGCGGTGCTACCCTGTATCTGCGTCCGTTCATGTTTGGTATCAACTCCGTTATCGGCGTAAAGCCGGCAACTGAGTACCAGTTCCGTGTATTCTGCACACCGGTAGGCCCCTACTTCAAGGGCGGCGCTAAGCCAATCGTGATCCGTACCTCTGACCTTGACAGAGCCGCACCTCACGGCACCGGCAACATCAAGGCTGGTCTGAACTACGCTATGTCCCTGCACACCCTGATGGATGCACACCGTGCAGGCTTCGATGAGAATATGTTCCTCGATCCCGCAACCCACACTAAGGTTGAGGAGACCGGCGGTGCTAACTTCCTGTTCGTCACCAAGGACGGCAAGGTCGTAACTCCGAAGTCCAACTCCATCCTGCCTTCCATCACCCGTCGTTCCCTGGTATACGTTGCCAAGGAGTATCTGGGTCTGGAGGTTGAGGAGCGTGAGGTATTCCTTGAGGAGGTCAAGGACTTTGCAGAGTGCGGTCTGTGCGGTACTGCGGCTGTTATCTCCCCGGTCGGCAAGATCAACGACCACGGCAAGGAAATCTGCTTCCCGTCCGGCATGGAGCAGATGGGTCCGACAATCCAGAAGCTCTACGATACCCTCACCGGTATCCAGATGGGCAGAATCGAAGCTCCTGAGGGCTGGATCCACGAGATCAAGGTTTGATCGTAACGCATCTGTTTCTCAAACGATTCGCAAGGGCTGCGCAGTGTATGGCTGTGCAGCCTTGCTTTTTGGCGTGATGTGTGGTATAATGGGAGTAACTCAAATGGCAGGAGGGCAGAGGTATGGGAATCATCAAAGCAGCATTCACAGCAGCAGGCTCCATGATGGAGGACGCCTGGAAGGAATTTTATTACTGCGACGCCATGCAGCCGAACCAGCTCATGGTGCGTGGCTTGAAGCGCACCAACCCCGACAGCGCCAACTACGGCACGCCCGAAAATGTCATCACCCCCGGCTCCACGATCATCGTCAACGAGGGACAGGCTGCCATCGTGGTGGATACCGGACGGGTGGTGGCGTTTTATGATACACCCGGACGGCATACCTTTGAGCCGATCAGCGGCAGGAAGGGGCTGTTCAAGGAATTTGGCGAGCGTGTGGCATTTGGCGGTGACAATGTGGCAACGCAGCAGCGTTTGTATTATTTCAACCTGC
>CACXGK010000213.1 GCA_902767115.1 uncultured Ruminococcus sp. | reverse complement strand
TGGAGATCTTCTTGAACTGCACATAGTCCTTGTAGTGGGTCACATCCCAGCCGTTTTCGAGCCCCTTGTTCAGATCAGAAAAGTGATCGATCCTGGTTTGCACACCACGGTCACCCTTGACATTGAAATCATAGTTATTAAAGAAGTCCGCATACTTGGCTTCGGCTTCATCGGATATCTGCTTCTCGAAAATGCCGATCATCCGGTTGTTGGAGGTGACGAGCTTATTCTTGTAGTCCTGCTGCTGTTCTGCGCTGAGCGTATTGCCCAGGCTCTTGATCTCCAGATCCAGCTTGGCACGGCTGGTCATTTCCTGCCAGAGATCCTGATAGCCCATATCGATGAGCATATCGTCAATTTCTTTGGTACTCTTGGGGTGTTCGGGATCCTTCTCAAAGATCCAGTCCGCAAACTCCTCGACAAATGTATAGCTCGGAAGTGTGAGCATTTCGCCGTAGGTGTCAATTCCATTTCCTGCATCATTGACGTAGCCGGCAGTCATTTCCACAAAGCTCTTGATGCCCGGATAGGCATCGAGCTTCTTACTATGGAGCGCATCGTCGAGATACTGCTTGTAGAACTGATTTTTCTCTTTGACATACTGTAACTGCTTGGGGGTGTTGGCGATCAGGGGGTACTGTTCATTTGAATCAAAAGAATAGGGATGTGTAAGCCCTCCGTTATTTCAGATTTTCGTAATCAGCGGCATTGACCGGCTCGCACCATTCTGTGCTGCCTTCCTCGCCCTGAATTTCGATCGCAAGATGTGCGAACCAACTGTCATTCGCTGCACCGTGCCAGTGCTTGACATTGGCAGGAATATTGACGATATCGCCGGCGTGGAGCTCTCTTGCGGCTTCGCCCCACTCCTGGTACCAGCCCTTGCCGCCGACGCAGATGAGCATCTGTCCGCCGCCGCTCTTGGCGTGATGGATGTGCCAGTTGTTGCGGCAGCCGGGTGCAAAAGTCACATTGAAGATCGGGATCTGCTCGGTCGAGACCGGTGCCAGATAGCTCTGCCCCACAAAGAACTGCCCGTAGGGATTCGGCTCGCCGATGGGGAAGAAGATTTCCTTCTGGAAACGCTCCCTGTCAGTCTGGGGCTCTGCCGGTGCTGCGTAAACTTCCTTTGCGATATTGAACACAGCCCATGCGTGCGGCCAGCCGGCATAAAAGGCGGTGTGTGTGATGACAGCCGCCATTTCCTTCTGGGAAACGCCGTGATTCTTGGCATTCTGGATGTGATAGCGGATGGAATTGTCCGTCACGCCCTGCGCCATGAGTGCCACAACGGTGATGATGCTGCGGGTTTTCAGGTCGATGTCGGTATTGTTCCAGTTCTCACCGAACAGGATGTCGTCATTAAAATGCGCAAAGTCCGGAGCGAATGCGCCCAGGGCATCTCTGCCGGTGGTCTGTACGATCTTTTCTGCCATGATGGTTTCCTCCTTACATACTTGCTTTCAGGATCTGTACGATCTCGTCACGGTTCAGCACACGGTAGCCGCCGTCAAGAATGAGGGTCGCATCTGCAATGCCCTCGATCATGTCCTCGGTCACGCCGAGCTCGGAGGTCTTCATCACGAGCCCAAGCTCCTGCATCCAGGCTTCCATTGCCGACAAACCGGCTTCAGCGAGCTCCTCGGTGGTCTTGTCTGCGGCAGAAATGCCCCATACCTCGGCTGCGAACCGAGCAAATTTCTGCAAGCCATACGGCATGATATACCGGTAATACGGCAGGGAAACGGCTGCAAGGGTCATGCCGTGGGTGGCATCGGTATACGCACCGACTGCCTGACCGAGCATATGCACCATCCAGTCCGTGGATTTGCCTCTTGAAACGAGGGTGTTGAGTGCCCAGGTCGCCGTCCACATGATGTTGGAGCGTGCCTCGTAGTTCTGCGGATCTTGCACTGCAATGCGGCTTGCGTGGATGAGAGAGCGCATCAGACCCTCGCTGATGTAGTCGGAGGTGTTGTCGTCCTCGCCGGAGAAGTACTGCTCGCAGATGTGGTTCATGATATCATAAATGCCGGCGATCATCTGGTATTTCGGCAGGGTCATGGTGTACTTCGGGTTGAGGATGGAGAACTTCGGCATCACATTGTCGCCGAAAACGTGACCGATCTTGAGCTTGGCGTCATGGTTGGTGATGACGGAGCCGGCGTTCATTTCGGAGCCGGTGCCAGCCATGGTCAGCACGCAGCCGACCGGCACGATCTCACAGGTCGGTTCCTCGAACCGCACGTAATACTTCTGCCAAGGGTCGTCGTCACAGTGAATGGAAACGGAGACCGCCTTCGCATAATCGCAGACCGAACCGCCGCCGACTGCCAGGATGAAATCCGTCTGGTGTTCACGGGCGATCCGGAGTCCCTCATACAGTTTTTCGACAGTGGGATTCGGCATGACGCCGGGTACCTCTGCAACGTTCTTGCCGCAATCCCTGAGGATCGAGATCACCTCGTCATAGATGCCGTTTTTCTGGATGGAGCCGCCGCCGTAGACGAGCAGGACGTTCTTGCCGTACTTGTCGAGCTCGTCTTTCAGGAAGCCGAGCGATTCGTCACCGAAATAGAGCTTGGTGGGGTTATGGTAGCTGAAATTTCCTAACATGATGATTCCTCCTCAATCGTATTTGTTTTCGGTACACCAGAGCAGATTGTCAAGCTGGTCGAGCACTGTCTGTTCCTTGTGGATGGTGTCGAGCAGCGAGCGCCTTGCCAGACGAAGCAGCCGGATCCGTTCGGCACTGCCGTTTTCCTGTGTGCAAGCGGCAAAGTACCGTTTCACCTGCTGTTCGGTCAGACCGGACTGCCGGAGAATGCCGGCAAGCTCACTGTCCGGGATTTCGGGTATCGTGACTTTCATGCGATCACCTCGTTACAAAAAGAAAAGTACAGGCTCATGTCCTGTACTTATTATATCACAGATGCAAATATATGTAAAATGCTTATATTTCATACGTTTGTATGCCCAAAATGCATATGTTTGATATACTCCAGGAATTTACCGGCAGCACCGGAATAGGGGCTGAGTTTTTTCCAGGCAAACACCGAAGTCATGGTCAGCTCCGGCGTCAGCGGCCGGAAGGCAAACCGTGCCGGGTCATACAGATTCACCGCCCCCTCGACCGTCAGTACGCACGCCACACTGTGCTCCACAAGCGGTGCTGCGTTGTTGATGAGGTTGTGTGTGGCGACGATATCCAGCTCCGAAACCGGGCAGCGCAGCCATTCCTCGATCTCGCTTTTCAGGGCAGTACGGCTGGTGACGATCAGCGGCAGGGATTTGAGCTGTTTGCGGTCGATAGCAGACCCTTCGGCAAGCGGATGGTCAGCCGGGAGCAGCACGCCCCAGACCTCCTTGGTCGGCAGACGCAGGTAGTCGAATTTCTCAATGTCGATCGGTTCCATCAGAAAGCCGAAGTCGAGCAGTCCGTGTTCGAGCTTTTCCTTGATATGATCGGCATTTCCGGTGATGAGCTCAAAGCTCACGAGGGGATAGCGCTCCCGGAAATGCGCAATGAGATCGGGGAGAATCATGGATGCCATCAGTCCACCGCTTCCGACCGAGATCACGCCGCTGAGCTCCTCCTGCTCCTGAAATTCGCTTTCGATCTTCTGCATCAGCGAGACGACCTCCTCGGCACGGCGGCGGAGCATCACACCCGAATCGGTGAGCGTCAGGCGTTTGCCACGGAGAAAGAGCGTGGTATGCAGTTGTTCCTCAAGCTCTTTCATCTGGCGGCTGAGGGTCGGCTGCGTGACGTGCAGCACCTCGGCAGCCCGTGAGATATTTTCCTCCCGGACAACGGTCAGGAAGTATTCGAGAAGTCGCAGTTCCATGATTTCACCTCTATGAAGCCTTGCTTGACAGGAGCATTGGTATGTAGTATAATGAGACTACCAAATTTCGTCAAGGGATGTGTAATGTATGGAGAAAAAGACCTTTGCTGCCGGCAGTAAGACGGTCACTTTGTACCTGGCAGAAATGCCGGATGCACCGCTGATCGTGTACAATACGTTTGCCGGCGACGGCAGCGATGTGGCAGACCGCTTGCAGGCGCTCGGTGCGCCGGCACACCATCTGCTGGTGGTCAGCGGCATCGACTGGTATCACGACATGAGCCCGTGGCAGAGTGATGCGCTTTCCAAAAAGAAACCGCCCTGTACCGGCGGCGCCGATGCGTATCTTGCGGTTTTGCAGCAGGAGATTTTGCCGCACGCTCTGGAGCTGCTCGGCGGAAAACCAGACTTTACCGGCATTGCCGGGTATTCGCTGGCAGGGCTGTTTGCGGTCTATGCACTGTATCAGTGTGATGCCTTTGACCGGGCAGCAAGTATGTCGGGGTCGATGTGGTTTCCGGGATTTCTGGATTTTGCGCAGACGCACACCATGCTGCGCACGCCTGCAAAGCTCTACCTGTCCGTCGGCGACCGGGAAGCCCGGACACGCCATCCGCTTTTGCGGACGGTGCAGGAGAATACCGAACAGCTTGCAAAGATTTACCGTGCATCCGGGATCGATGTGACCTTTGCACTCAATCCCGGCAACCATTTTCAGGAGCCGGATCTGCGGACGGCAAAGGGCATTCTCGACCTTCTTAATAAAGATAGGATATGTAGATGAAAATTTCAAGCGGTATCATGCAGCAGAGGATCAGCAGCAGCATCCGGATGTGAAAGCGCTTTTCATTGTGCAGCGTGGCGATGAATTCCCGGATGAAGGCGTTGATCCAGAAGTAGGTCTTGGTTCTGGCGCCGATGCCCTCCATCGGGATGCCGGCATCCTGTGCAAGGCATCCCGCACGGAATACATGGTAATTCGTCGTGGAAAAGGCGATCTTAGCGTTTTCGGTGCGCTCCTGGATGAGTGCATACGAGAACCGGAGGTTTTCACGGGTGCTCTGGGAACGGTTCTCAACGAGGATCTGCTCCTCCGGGATACCCTTGGAAACGAGATAGTTATGGATGGCTTCTGCCTCGGCGATGACCTCATCATCGCCCTTGCCGCCGGAGGGAACGAAGGTCAGTTCCTTGCCGGTGGCTTCTTTTTGCATCCGTGCAAACTCGATCGCACGGTCTGTCCGGGATTGCAGGAGCTTGGTCAGACCGCCGTCCTTGGTGATCATGCAGCCGAGGATGAGGATGTAGTCCTTGTCAAATGCCGGGATATGCCGTGCCGCCCTGACCGCCGAGATCGATGTACCGAGCAGGATGCATTCGAGATAGCCCATGTAGGTGGCGATGATATCCTCGATGCAGTCACTTGCCAGAACAGCGGTGCTGGAATACCGGTGAACATCAAATCCCAGCTTTTCCATCAGCGGATAGACGAAATACGGTGCGAGCGTCCCCACGCAAAGGACAAGTCCCAGAAAGACGCCGAGCATATTCGTCAGCCGGAATCCCTCCCGTTTCAGGAGGACAATGTTGCTGATGCTGATTGCCAGAGAAATAATGACTGCGACCGGCAGCAGCAGGAAGGATAACGCATGGGCAGAGAGCATGGTCTGTTCGAGAATGTCCAGCACAGAAGGCGTTTCCGAACGCAGATGCAGCTCAATCAGACTGGAGATCTGCTGTAAAAATGTAAATCCCACAAAGATCAATGCACCGAGCAGCCGGATATTCCCGTAGCGGCAGAGAACCTCCCTCGTACTTTCCCGGTATCTCCGCCAGAGATGGAGCGAGAGCACCAGCAGGATAAGGGACATGGAGCAGGAGAATGCGATATCCCCACGGCATTTGCCGAAGTAGGTTTCGATGGTGATGATCCCGGTGGGGTGGACGTACAGCCTGGTGATCTTACCCAACCCCTCTGTCAGGTTCATGACCTCGACATCGGTGGTGCCCGGAGAGAGCGATGTAAAGTCCAGGAACAGCGTATTGTCGGTGATCTGTTGACTGGTGCATTTCAGGATGCTGGTGTCATAAACGACTGAGACCTGTTCCGGGTCAGAAACATGGAATTCCAGCGTGCAGCTCTTGCCGAACAGCAGGACACTGAGAAAGGACAGCACAGCAAGCACAACGATCAGGATCGCTATGCCGATCTTGAAGGAGCGATGGTTGGTGTTCGATGCAGACTTCATAGGGATTGTTACCTCCGTTGCTTTGGACTGCCCGGTTGACGGCGGTCCGGATACTTCTGTTACCAATATTATACACGAAATCTGCTGAATTGTAAAGGCAAACCATCAGAACCCCCTGACAGCCGTTGCTTGCTGCCAGGGGGTTCTGGAATTGTCGGTCAGACCGGGAGCGTGAGGAGCTCGACGACGCATTTGAGAATGTTGAGGGAATCGGTGGAATCCACGGATTCGTTCTGGTCAACATCCGCATTGACCTTGCCCTGTCCTTCGAGCTTTATCGAGCCGAGCAGGTACTTGTTGAGCAGAATGACGTCCATGATGTCCACAACGTTGTCACAATTGGTGTCGCCAAAGAGGATGGCATCACTCTGAGTGGGCGCTTCTGTCGGAGTCTCAGTCGGCAGTTCTGTCGGAGTCTCTGTTGGTGCTTCCGTCGGCGCTGCTGTCGGTGCTTCGGTCGGAATTTCAGTCGGCGTTTCGGTCGGCGTTTCGGTCGGGGTCTCTGTCGGAGTCTCTGTCGGGTTCTCGGTCGGCGTTTCGGTCGGCGCTTCCGTCGGTTCCTCAGTCGGAGCTTCTGTCGGTGCCGGCGCTGCGGCTACGGCGAAAACCGTATAGTTCACGCAATAGCTGTCCTGTCCGTTGGTGCCGAGGGTCACGGTGTCGCCAGCCTTGACGCTCAGGCGGTACAGGTCGAACACAACGTCATTGTTGTTGGTGGCGGTCATGTCGGTCTTTTCGTAATTTGCCATCCACGCCGGAACAGCCTCCACACGGTTATCCAGTGCGATATAGATGTCTGCATCCGCACCGGCGGTAAAGCTTGCCAGATCGGCATTGACGAACTTGTCATCACAGGAGGTCTGGATGTTCTCGGCGCCGACCAGTACGTCCGGAAGGGTCTGGTAGGTCACGTCACGGTCGCCGAATACGGCATCACCGACCTGGGTGCCGGTGTGGATGTTCCAGAGCTTGTGGTGTGCATCAGCGGACACGTTCAGGTCACGGATGAGCTCACCCTGCAGGGGCGCAACATAGACCTGGAGCGTCCATTTCTGGTCGTCGCTCTCGTTGCAAGCCCATTCCACAACATTGGCACCCTCGTCCTTGGAGCCGGCAGTCACGCCGAGGCAGGACTCGTCATTGGTGACCTTGGTGCAGATATTGTAGGTGCCGTCGCCGTTGTCAACGAACTTAAAGAGCTGGGCATCGCTTTCGGTATTGCCCCAGATGCCGATATTGGTGCCGTTGTCGGTCTTGCCGTAGTCGATGTCGAGCAGGAAGGTCTTTTCATCGCCGAGGTTGGAATATACATAGTAGTATCCGTCACCGGCATC
>CACXGK010000212.1 GCA_902767115.1 uncultured Ruminococcus sp. | reverse complement strand
GGATGAGACTCGAACTCACGACCTCCGCCGTGACAGGGCGGCGTTCTAACCAACTGAACTACCGGGCCAAAAAGATGGTGGGGACTACAGGGCTCGAACCTGTGACCCTCTGCTTGTAAGGCAGATGCTCTCCCAGCTGAGCTAAACCCCCACGCTGTCTTTCCTGTCGTCCGGTCTTTCGTTTTACCGTTCCTCCCTGACGACTATTTTAGTATACCACATCTTCTTCCATTTGTCAACGGTTTTTTTCAAAAAAATTGCAGTTTGTGATAGTTGCACAGTTTATTTCTATCGCTTTTGACAATTCGTTATACTTTGACAGAATACTACAGCCCGTCAATTCAGCCCATTCTCCCCCTGCTGTGCAAATAACCGCACAATATCGGTATAAAGTGCATGGTGCTCGTCTTTTTTGAGTTGGGGATCCTTAGCGAGGATCTCCTCCGTCGCCTCCTGCACATCATGCAGCATCCGGGAATCCGTCAGGCTTGCAAGCTTCATCGGGGGCAGACCGTGCTGCATATTCCCGAAGAAATCACCGGGGCCACGCAGCTCCAGATCCTTCTGCGCCAGCTCAAAGCCGTCCGATGTGCTGCTCATCAGCCGCAGGCGCTCCCTCGCCTCATCCGTGAGGTGCTCCGTCATCAGAATGCAGTGGCTCTGATACCCGGATCTGCCCACACGTCCCCGAAGCTGGTGAAGCTGTGACAAGCCAAACCGTTCTGCATCCTCGATCAGCATGACCGTTGCGTTCGGGACATCCACGCCGACCTCCACGACCGTGGTGCAGATGAGCACGTCACTTTCGTGATCCCGGAAACGGCGCATGGCGTCATCCTTCTCCTGTGCTGTCATCTGACCGTGCAGAATGTCAATGCGCCACCCTGCCAGCAGTCCCCTGCGCATTTCCTCTGCGTAGGCAGTGACGGCTTTGAGCTCGCTGTCGCCCTCGTCGATGGCAGGACACACGATATACGCCTGCCGTCCGGCTTGCAGCTCCCCGATCATAAAGCGAATGACACGGGGACGCAGCTTCTTCCCGGCGACCGCATAGGTCTTGATGGGCAGTCTGCCGAGGGGCTTGGTGTCGAGGATGCTCACCTGCAAGTCGCCGTACATCAGCAATGCCAGAGTACGGGGAATGGGCGTTGCGGACATGACGAGCTTGTGCGGAACGCCGCCCTTTTCGGCAAGCGCCGCACGCTGCGCCACACCGAACCGGTGCTGCTCATCCGTGATGACAAGTCCGAGCTTTGCGTATTCCACGGCTTTCTGAAAGACGGCGTGTGTGCCGACAATGACCTGTGCGGTGCCGTCTGCGATCTCGGCGTAGACGGCTTTCTTCTCCTTGCCCTTGACAGAGCCGGTCAGGAGCACGACCCTGACACCGATGGGGTCAAGAAACTCCCGGAGCGTCTGGTAATGCTGTCCGGCAAGGATCTCCGTGGGCGCCATCAGTACACTCTGCAAGCCGTTCTGTGCGGTGAAGTAGCAAGCCGCTGCTGCAACGGCTGTCTTACCGCTGCCAACATCCCCCTGCAAAAGCCGGTTCATCGGCGCACCGCTGCACAGATCCTCTGTGATCTCCTCGATCGCCCGTTGCTGGGCGTCCGTGAGGGAAAAGGGCAGGCTCTCATAAAACGGCAGCAGGTCGGTGGAAGGCTCCATCGGGTAGTCCGTTTCCCGTGCGGCACGTTCCGCAAGCAGATGCAGTCCGAGCTGCAAACGCAGCATCTCCTCAAAGGCAAGCCGGCGGCGTGCTTCTGCTGTTTCTTCGAGATTTTCCGGCTGGTGGATGGCGTGCATGGCACGAGGCAGGGGCATGAGGCTGTATTTCGCACGGATATCGGGCGGCAGCGTTTCAAACGGTGCCTCGTCCATCATATCCAGGCAAGCCTTGATATTTGTGCGCACCATCGCACTGGTCAGCCCTGTGGTCTGGGGATAGATCGCTTCGATGGGGATATCGCTGTCCTTGAGGACAGTCGGCACATGGATCTCATGCACTCCGCCCTTGACGGAAATTTTCCCGTACATGGTATAGGATTCCCCGACCTGCATTGCCTGATAGGTGTAGGGGGTATTGAAAAAACGGATGGACAAAGGGGTGCCGTCCGCATCGACAGCCTCCAGCCCGTAGATCTGGAGTCCGCCACGGGCGTAAATGGGCTTGCGTTTGGAAACGATCTCGGCACGCACCACTGCCGGCACGCCGTCCTCTGTCTCCGAAACCGGTACCGGATCCCGGTAATCCCGGTAATCCCTGGGAAGATAGTACAGCAGATCATAGGGTGTCAGGATGCCGAGCTTTGCATACACCGCCTGCCGCTTGGCACCTACGCCTTTGAGATTGCCGATGGATTGAAATAATCTGGTCATGTAGTCTCCGTATCTGTTTCTTGGGATTTGTAGGCACGTTCGCCAATGAATAGGATATTGCCGTCCTTGACCTGATATGCGGCATAGTAAGTCTGATTCGCATCAAAATTCATGCCGCCTGCTGTATAATGTTTCCAAAGGAGTGTGACATTCCCCTCTCCGACAGCCTCAAATTTCCAATGCTGCGTATAGCCCGGACCCAGAAATCCGGTTTCATAGTATCCTGATTCCGCAAGCACATCCTCCGTGCTCAGCTCATATTCCCAGTAACTGCCATTAGAACTGTTGGCAGTTTGTTCCTGCCGTAATACGGCTGGCTGTCCGGCGCAGCCTGTCAGCAGCAATAGCGCCGCAGCTGCTGCAAATTTCCTGAAATGCACACATCTCACCTCCGTCTGCAAATAATGCCCCCGGCATAACTGCCGAAGGCACCTGCTTTTCCCCCGCTTTTGGCTCAAAAGCGGGCGGGGTCGAGGGGCAGCGCCCCTCGTGGGGGGCTGGGGCAACGCCCCAGAAACTTATTCCGTAGCGATCATATAGTAATACACCGGCTGACCGCCATTGACGAGCATGACTTCGAGCTTGTCGCCGTACTTGCTCTGGAGCTTGGCATTGAGCTCCTCGGCGGTCTCCTCGGTGACATCCGCACCATAGGTCACGGTCAGGAAGGACGTATCGCTGCTGACGAGCTTCTTGGCGAGCTTGTAAGCGGCATGGTTCAGATCCTTGTCGGTAAAGGCGAGCTTGCCGTTGTCGAGTGCAAGCACCTCACCCTTCTTGATCTTGTGACCGTCCAGCTCGGAATCACGGGCTGCAAAGGTGATCTGACCTGTGGATACCCGTTCAAACGCCTTTGTCATGGCAATGCGGTTGCCCTCAACGTCGAGGGTCTCATCAAATGCGAGCATCGCACTCATGCCCTGCGGGATAGTTCGTGTCGGGAGCACGCAGACATTGCGGTCTGCCAGACTCACCGCCTGCTCGGCTGCCATGATGATATTCTTGTTATTCGGCAGGACGAATACCGTC
>CACXGK010000211.1 GCA_902767115.1 uncultured Ruminococcus sp. | reverse complement strand
ATAGCAAAAGCGACCAAGATCTCTCTTAGTCGCTTTGCATAAGATTTCTTTGAAAAGTTTGTCTATCTTTTTGGGGTCAGTTCAAAGGGCAGGGGATCAGTTTTCAAAAAAAGTAAGGAGAAGCCAAATGCTTCTCCTTTTGTTTTAATGCTTGCGGAAACGATCGATCTTTTCGCCGATCTGTTCCTTGTACTCGCCGACCTTTTCGCCGACCTGCTCACGGTATTCGCCAACTTTTTCACGGTATTCGCCAACCTTCTCGGTGACCTGAATGCGGTACTCGCCGACCTTTTCCGTGACCTGATCCCGGTACTCGGAGAGCTGTTCCTTATGTTCCAGGTGGCGCTCATTGAGGGAATGGTTCTTGCGCAGGATCATTGCCTGTGTCTGCTTCAGTCGAGCCATGATGGGCTTGGGCACACGGCGCTGGATCGCATGGGAAATGCTGCGGAATTCCCGGTTGAGCATCGCATGATAGCGGATGTAGAACCGGTAGAGCTTCCGGCTCTTGCGGGAAAATGCAACGCCCGAAAGAATGGTATCCGCCGCCAGCACCAAAGCCAGCATGATCGCCGTTACCGTAATGATCTGCCCGTTGACCTTATTGAACAGGGAAACCACGAGCGGCTCCACAAAACGGCTGATGACCGTGGTCGCAATGCCGAAGAACATGAATCCCAGCAGGCAGATACGCCCTTTATAGTTGAACGGCATACCCGAATAATCCCAGAGCTTCACGCCAAATCCATCCTCCAGGATGGTCGCACAGATATATTCGCACACGATGCACAGGCAAGCTGATGCCAGAAACTGCACCGCCGGATGCGGAATGTGATGCGCCATCACAATGCCGAGCACGGCACCGCCGCCATATACCGGGCAATAGGGACCGAGCAGGGAACCACGGTTCAGGAAATGCCCCGATTCCCAAAGGGAAATAATTGTCGTTTCAAGCAGCCAGCCGCCAAAGCTGTAGAGCATGAAGCTCAGAAACAGGTAATCCAGCGGCATACCGGATGCAAATTCAAAAAAAGCGAGAATTTTCATAGTCTTACACGCTCCTTTCTGCCAACTTCGAGCAGCGTGCAGATCTTGTCTGCCAGAACCACGACCCAGCCCTCTTTGCAAGTCGGGGGGACGATGGTCAGCGGCCACATATGCCGCTTGATGATCTGGATCTCCTTATCCGTCAGCTTGTAGTCACGCATGGCATTGCGTGCCGCAAACGTCGGATGACCGAAAGCGTGTTTGAAATTGAACGGCGGTCCGTCATGCCAGTCATACAGGAAATAATCGTGAAGCAAAGCCGCACGGATCAGCTCATTCCAGCTCACATCCAGCCCAAGCTTGACGCACAGCACACAACTGATATACGCAACATGGGCACAATGCTGAAAAACGCTCATGTCCGAGTGCTGAATATAGGTCTTGGTCTGCGCCAGATTCCCTTCGGCAAGGAGCAGCTTTGCCTGATATTCGATCGCACGGACGATCTCCTGTTTGTTATAACTGACACCGGAACGCAGGAAGCAGGCTGCTGCCTTTGCTGCATTCACAGTTGCTTTCATAGATGACTCCTTCATTCATAGCAGGCGGAGAACAGGCTTCTCCGCAGATCACACCTCTGCAAAAGGATAGAATCCACCCGTAAGGTTGACATTCTTTCCTAATTGTATTATAATATAAATAGAATGAAAAATCAATAGCCATTTTGCACAAATTTGCGAAACAGGGCGCTCGTCGATTTGAAAATGCAGTGCGGATTTCGTATTTTTATGTAATCATATTACAGAAAGGATTATTTCTATGCGTTACGAACTTGTGATCTTTGACCTTGACGGCACCATTCTGGACACTCTGGAGGATCTGTATCTCTCTGTGAACCACGCTCTCCGTGAGAATGCCTACCCGGAGCGAACCCTTGACGAAGTACGCCGCTTCGTCGGAAACGGCATCCGCAAGCTCATTGAGCGTGCTGTACCTGACGGATGTGAAACAGCGCAGATCGATGCGGTCCATGCGTCTTTTACAGCGTATTACACCGAGCACTGTGCCGATCACACTGCCCCTTATAAAGGTATAGAGGAACTGCTCAAAGACCTGCGCAGCGTCGGGATGCGGACGGCGGTCGTTTCCAATAAGGCGGATTATGCGGTGCAGTCGCTTTGCAAAGAGTACTTTCCGGGACTTTTTGATGCTGTGGCAGGTGAGCGTGAGGGCGTTCGCCGCAAGCCGGCGCCGGATGCGGTCGAAGCCGTACTGGAAACGCTCGGCATCGCCCGTGAGCAGGCAATCTACATCGGCGATTCGGATGTGGATATCGCCACCGCCCAAAACGCCGGCATCCCCTGCATCAGTGTGGACTGGGGCTTCCGGGACACGGCATTCCTGATCGACCATGGCGCCAAACTGATCCTGTCTGCACCTGCTGAAGTCGGTGCTTATTTACTGAAATGATTGATAAATCGGCGTTATTCATGAAGTCTTAATCGTTTAATTAGATGAATTGTACAAAAAACTAAGGAAAACTTATCACCTTATTCCTACGGCGGTGGCTTGCAATTTTGTTACCGATATGTTATAATGTTTATAAATATGGCAGCTTTTCTGTTGAGGTAGAACAACATGATGTAGGTGCCATAAATTTACTATAGGAAGGATTGTGATT
>CACXGK010000210.1 GCA_902767115.1 uncultured Ruminococcus sp. | reverse complement strand
CTACGAGACCTGCTGGGGCGCTGTCGTGACCACGCAGGAATGCATTGACGGCATGGCGGCTGCCGGGTTTGAAACGGTGCGTGTACCAGTTTACTGGGGCAACATGATGGAGGACGACGGCAGCTTTACGATCGACCCGGCGTATATCGCCCGTGTGCAGGAGATCGTGGATTACTGCCGCAATGCCGGGCTCTATGTCATCATCAACTGCCACCACTACGACGAATTTCTCATCAAGCACTACACCCAGGAGGAAGTTCTCCACGCCACGGCTGTCCTCTGGAAGCAGATCGCCGAGTATTTCCAGGATTACTCCGACTACCTGATCTTTGAGGGCTTCAATGAAGCACTCGGCGGCTCACAGGAGGGCACGGAGCTTTCCGAGAATGAGCGCTTCGACTATGTGAATGCCATGAACCAGACCTTCGTGGACACCGTGCGTGCGACCGGCGGCAACAATGCCGACCGCATTCTCATCGTTTCCGGCTACTACACCAACATCGACTATACCACCAGAGAGGAATTTCAGATGCCAAGCGACCCTGCTGACGACAAGCTCATGGTGTCCGTCCATTACATCGATAATTCCGTGTATTGGCGCAGAATGGTCGGAAATGACCGCTGGATGGAGTACAGCAAGGCGCAGTGTGACCTGCTCCAGGAGCGTTTCACCGACCAGGGCATCCCGGTCTTTGTCGGGGAATGCACGTCCATCTATGCACCGGAATACTGCATCAAGCATCCGCAGTATGAGGGTTCCTCGCTCTGCCTGCAAATGCTCCTGGATATGGCGGCAGATTACGGCTTTGTGCCGGTGCTCTGGGATGTCAATGACAACTTCTATTCCCGCACCGACTGCAAGATCAAGGAGCCTGCCGACCAGGCGGTCATCACAGAAGTGGCGGAGCGCATCCATAACCGTTCCTGAAAACGTCAATGCCCCTGAGCGCTTTGCAAGGCGCTTGGGGGTATTACTTTTGCAGCCTGCTTGCGTGGGGATTTTGCATTACCTCTTGCATTGTGCGGCATTTCGTGGTATAATACTATTATATTGCCCGGAAGGAGTGAATACTTTGAACGAAATCACACAGGAGCTCGGTAAGGGCATCACCCTGACACGTATCACCGAGCCGAAGTTCAAAACGAATACCATTATGGTCATGCTGCTCGTTCCCGTCACACCGGAACGCAATGCAGCCTATGCACTGGCACAGTCCCTTCTCACACAGTCCTGCCGGAAGTACCCGGACAACGCCTCCATGACCATCCGTCTGGATGAGATGTACGGTGCTTCCATCAACAGCTCTATGAGCATCAACGGCGGTGTGATGCAGATCCTGCTCTCCGGCAGCGTCATTGCCAATCGCTACGCACTTGCCGGTGAGGATCTCCTCGGCAACCTCACTGACCTGCTGCTGAACTGCCTGTTTGACCCGAATGTCAAGGATAACGCCTTCGATGCCGGCGAGTACAAGATCCAGCGCAAGGAGCTGCTCGATGCCATCGAAGCCATGATCAACAACAAGCGTGGCTACGCCCTTGTACGTGCCCGTCAGATCGCCTTTGCCGGTGAGCCGGACGCCTATCTGGTATACGGCACCCGTGAGGATGTCGAGAAGCTCGACGCCGCTTCCGTTTACCAGGCTTACAAGGAACTGCTGCGCCGTGCTGTGATCCGCATCTACAGTGTGGGTCCGGAGTGCCCGGACAGCCTGGCGGAGCGCTTGCAGGCTGCCTTTGGGCAGCTCAGTGACCGTGCGCCGGAGGTGCTCCCTTACGTGGCACCAAGCCCTGCAAAGGCTTCCCCCGAATCCGTCACCGAGCCGATGGACATCACCCAGTCCAAGCTCGTCCTCGCTTTCAAGGGCGAGAACCTGCCGTATGAGGCATTCCGGCTGTTTTCTGCGGTTTACGGAGGTACACCGTTCTCGATGCTGTTCTCCAATGTCCGTGAGAAGATGAGCCTGTGCTACTACTGCGCAAGCCGTGTGATCGCCGGCAAGGACACCCTGATGGTGGACAGCGGCGTGGAGCTTGCCAATGCAGAGAAGGCAAAGAACGCCATCCTCGCCCAGCTCGATGCCATGAAAAAGGGCGAATTTTCGGACATGATCCTGGAAAACGCCAAGCACAGCATGGTCAATGCGCTGCGTGGCATCGGGGATACGCCGACATCCTGCATTTCGGATGTGTACGAGCGTTATTACCGGCAGGATGCGGCATCGGTGGAGGAGCGTGTACAGCGCTACCTTGCCCTCACCCGTGAGGACATCATCGCCGTGGCAAATGCCCTGAGCCTGGATACCGTTTACCTCATGCAGCAGGGAGGAGGAAAATAATGGAACGCAACAGTGAGATCATCCGCAGCGAACAGAGTGATGCAGAATGCCTGCACGTCAAGCACGAGAGCGGTCTGGATATCTATATCATGGAAATGGAGGGCTATCATTCGTCCTTTGCCCTCTTTGGAACGAAGTATGGTTCCATCAATACCCGGTTCCGTGTCAAGGG
>CACXGK010000209.1 GCA_902767115.1 uncultured Ruminococcus sp. | reverse complement strand
TCAAATCTCCTATTATTACTATTATACCATAGGATTACTATGTTTTCAAGTGGTGATTTTACGTGAAATTGACTGTTTTTACCATGGGAATTTCCGGCAAATACAGGATTCTGCACAAAGCCGCCCCCGGCATCTGCCAAAATCAACATTTTTTTATCGTCAAAATGCCAAGTCCTGACAAATTCCGGATGCACAGCCCTTATCGGCTTGCCTACGCTTGTTTTTCAACTTTCAACACTTTTGAACGTTGAAAGTTTGTGCAGAAAATGTGAAAAGAACGGCGCAAATGTGGGGTTTGATACGATAATGACGCCTTTGATTTGTATATGTCGCTAATTGACATCAGAGGGGGATTTTGGTATAATAATAATGTATACGTAGTGACATTCGTTCACTACAGAGCCTTCCTACAGAAAAGAGGTTATGTGCAATGAAGAATGAGAACAAAAGACGGATCCTCGCTGGCGTGATCGCCGTTCAGCTCGTGCTTCAGGCGGCTGCTATGAATGTGACAGCCTTCGCTGAAGACACTGCCGAGACCACCGAGGCGACGGAAGCCACGACCGAAACCACCACAACAGCCACCACTGAGGCAGCGACCGAGGTGGAGCGTGCTGCTGACATTGCAGTGACCGCAGCTGCGGATGCGATCACCCTGACAGGCGGCACCCAGATCCCGGCAGAGCTTACACAGGGCAAGCTGGTCAATATCAAGGGTACCCTGACCTCCGCAGAGAGCAACATCACCGCTGTGACCATTGCCATCTATGATGCCAATAACCAGCGTGTGACCGGCGGCGCTGCACAGCCCAAGTCCAAGACCTACGACCTGAGCAGACTGGACGATTTCGTAACGTTCGACAAGCTCGCAGCAGGCAAGTACACCTTCCGTGTGATCGCATCCAATGCGTCCAACACGAATTACATCGCACAGGAGACTGCATTCACCGTTGTGGCAGCCGGTACGGCGACCACACCGACCGAGCAGCCCACCCAGACCACCACACCGACCCAGACCGGCAGTGACGTGCTGAGCGTCAGCGGCGTGACCGAGATCCCGGCTTCCATCAAGCAGGGCTCCCCGTTGAGCGTCAAGGGCACGGTGACGTCCTCCTCGTCTACCATCACCTATCTGACCTGCGGCGTGTATGATGCCAGCGGCAAGTTCGTGACCGGCAAGACCATCGCTCCCAAGACCCAGAGCTATGACCTGAGCAGACTTGATGCCTACATCGCATTCGACCAGCTTCAGGCAGGCACCTATATCTTCGCAGTCATTGCGACCAATGCGACCAGCCAGAACTACGCACTCGTCAACAAGACCTTCCAGGTCGAGGGCGCTGCTGCGACCAGTGACAAGCTGACACTGACCGGCGGCACAGAGGTTCCGGATTCCCTCAAGCTCGGCGCTGTTCTGAGCATCCGTGGCACCGTTTCCTCCACCAGCTCCAATATCACTGCCCTGACCGCAGGTGTTTACGATGAGAACGGCAAGTTCATGACCGGCAAGACCGTGGCTCCCAATGCCAGAACCTACGACCTGAAGAACGTCGATGCCTACATCGCCTTCAACAAGCTCGCAGCCGGCACCTATACCTATAAGGTCATCGCTACCAACGCTTCCAGCTCCAATGCTGAGGTGTACACCAAGAAGTTCACTGTTGGCAGCGGCAGTTCTTCGACCACTACGACCACCACACCGGCAGCCAATGACAACCTCACCATCAGCGGCGGCACCACTGTGCCGGATACCCTCGCACTCGGCAAGGCGCTGAATGTCGTTGGTACCGTAACTTCTGCGAATTCCAACATGACTGCCCTGACCGTTGGCGTTTACAACACAGACGGCAGGTTCATGACCGGCAGAACCATCAACCCGAAGGCAAAGAGCTATAATCTCCACAACCTCGATGCGTATGTGGAATTCAACAAGCTCCCGGCAGGCAGCTATGTATACGCAGTTATCGCATCCAATGCAGGCAACACCAACTATGCGCTCGTGAATAAGCGCTTCAACGTTGGCAGCGGCAGCTCGACCACCACGACCACCCCGACCGGCAGCGATAACCTGACCATCAGCGGCGGCACCAACGTTCCGTCCAATCTGGGTCTGGGCAAGGCGCTGAATGTAACGGGTACCGTTACTTCCGCAAATTCCAACATGACTGCACTGACCGTCGGCGTTTACGACAGCCAGGGCAATTTCAAGACCGGCAGAACCATCAATCCGAATGCGAAGTCCTATGACCTCAAGCGTCTGGATGCCTATGTAGAGTTCAACAAGCTTGCAGCCGGCAGCTATGTTTACGCAGTCATCGCCTCCAACGCAGGCAACACCAACTATGCGCTGGTGAATAAGTCCTTCACCGTTGGCAATGGTGCCACCACCACAACGACCACACCGGGCAATACGGCTGACGGTCTGTCCATCAGCGGCGCAAGCACGGTACCGGACAGCATTGCAGTGGGCAAGGCAGTTTCCGTTTACGGCACTGTCACCTCCGCAAGCTCCAACATGACCGCACTGACCGTAGGCGTTTACGACAGCCAGGGCAATTTCCGGACAGGAAGAACCATCAATCCGAGCGCAAGATCCTATGATCTTAAGCGTCTGGATGCCTATGTTGCGTTCAATACGCTCCCGGCAGGCACCTACACCTATGCAGTCATTGCGACCAACGCATCCAACAAGGATTATGCACTGGTCAGCAAGCGCTTCACAGTCGGCAGCGGTTCCACCAACACCGGCAATACGGCAGATAACATCACCATCAGTGGCGGCACCACAGTGGCTTCCACGATCTCCAGAGGCAGAGGTGTTCCGGTTCGTGGTACGGTAACCTCCGCAAACTCCAACCTGACCAATGTTACCGTAGGCGTTTACAATGCAAGCGGTCAGATGGTCACCGGTAAGAGCGCTAACCCGAACGCAAGAAGCTATAATGTCAGCGCACTTGACAGCGCAGTACGCTTTGACCAGCTCGCAGCCGGCACCTACAGCTATCGTGTCATCGCCTCCAACGGCGCAAACAGCGGCTACACGGTCGTAAACCAGACCTTCACGGTCAAGTAATTTCCCCAAACCAGCAAAGCTCCATGCATTTTCGCAATGCATGGAGCTTTTTTCGGGCTTTTATGTCGGCTGACGCCGACTTAGGAGGGGCGCCTTGCCCCTCCTAAACCTCCCTCGGCAGGGCGGTGACCGCCCTGCACCCGCAAGTTTATTTCATCGAGGTGCAGGGGACAGAGTCCCCTGGTCGCCCGTAAGGGCGAAAAAACTCCCCCTTCCAACCGGAAAGGGGAGTTCATTTTAATTACTGCCGTGCTTGTTGTACATATTGACGCCGTCGCTGACGGAGAGCACCACGACAACAGCAAGACAGCAGATCGCCGAAAGTGCAAGCAGCAAGCCATTGACGCCGCCGTGACCTTCCTTCTGGCTGAGCAGCGGAATGCCGGGGAACAGCGACAGAATAAAGCCGATGACAAATGCAAACTTGGTAATGCCCTTGAGCTGTGGAATGGGGGCAGCAAGGACAAGCGCTGTGACGCCCATCACCACGCCGATGATCGGCGCAAAGGATGTGACCTTGGACATCCAGGAATCCGCAACCTCCTCCTTGTAACCGAGCCCAAACAGACCTGCAAGGTAGATTGAGAAGCAAGCCGCACCGATCACGCCGACCACGGTCAGGATAATCAGCGTCACAAAGCCCTTTTTCGCCTTCTCACGCTCACGCTCCTCACGCAGCTCGTTCATGATGCGGATATTTTCCTTCTTCTTCTCCTCGGTCAGTTCCATTGGAGGCGGTACGTAACGCTGGGGTTTCTTGGATTCCTCCTTGATGCGTTCGAGCTCCTCGTCCTTGAAATTCGGTACATATTCCTCCGTCTGGGGAGCTTCCTCCAGCTCCACGTCAGCCGCTTCCGGCAGAGCCTCCTCGATCTTGGGACGCATCGCATTCGGGATCATCGGCGCCGGAATGCCAAGCTGACCGGCACGCATTTCCACGACCTTCTGCTGCTGCTCGGCATCGAGTCCCATAAAGGTCGCCTTCAGATTCTCGTCAAATTGCAGACGCTGGCAGAATTCCGCCACTTCGTCATAAACCGCCGGCTCACCGCCGCCCAGCAGATCGTCCACACTCGCATCGAGCTGCACGTCACTCTTGGGCGCTTCCTGCGCATAGGAAGCGGACGGATCATCGAGCTGCACCTGCTCCTCCAGAACCGGCGCACCAAGCTTCTGGTCATTCCAGCTCTGGGAGGGATCGTCCAGCAGGACTTCTTCCTCCAGAACAGGAGCACCCTTCTTGTCGGCATTGCCGTTCCAGACCTGCGGCTCCTCACCGAGCAGACCGTCCAGATCGTTCACATCCAGAACCGGTGCGCCCTTCTTTTCTTCGTTGCCCGTCCAGACCTCCGGGGTCTCGCCAAGCAGATTATCATGATCTGGCATAGTGTTCACCTCGTTTTTGTAGGGGGGAGTTTTTTTCGGGCTTGCGCCCGATTAGGAGGGGCTGCTCGCCCCTCCTAAACCTCCCTCGGCTTCGACTTGCAGCCGAAGCACCCGCAGTTTTTAAGTTTTGTAGCTTTGCGCCTTTTGGCGTAGCCATTTGGCGCATTGCGGTGAAAATGATAGGACTTTCTCATTTCGCTATCTCATCAGCGGCGATCCGCCGCCAGGACTATGCAGCCCTGCACCCGCAGTTTTGATTTTTCAGCTTTGCGCCATTTGCGAAGCATTTGGCGCATTGCGGTCACCGAAGAAGTGAGCTTCCCCTCTCCGGTATTGCATCAGCAGTGATTCACTGCCGTTCGATCTGCTGGTCACGGTCGGGGCCTACGCCTACCATGACAACCTTGCACTCGCAGAGTTCTTCCAGACGCTCGATGTACTTGCGGCAGGTTTCCGGGAGATCCTCGAACTTGCGGCAAGCAGAGATGTCATCATCAAAGCCCGGAAATTCCTCATAGATCGGTGCGCACTCTGCCAGCTCCTCCAGAGAGGACGGGAAATCGTGCAGCTTGGTGCCGTCGGGCTTCACATAGCCGGTGCAGATCTTCAGATCGCCGATGCCGGACAGGGTATCGAGCTTGTTGATCGCCAGACCATCCAGACCGTTGACACGAACGGAATGACGCACGATCACAGCATCGAACCAGCCGGTTCTTCTCGGTCTGCCAGTGGTGGTACCGAACTCACCGCCCTTATTGCGGATGGTCTCGCCGGTCTCATCAAAGAGCTCTGTCGGGAACGGACCCTTGCCGACACGGGTCGTGTAAGCCTTTGCCACGCCGATGATGTTGTCGATCATCTTGGGGCCTACGCCGGTGCCGACGCAAACGCCGCCGGACAGCGGATGAGAACTGGTAACGAACGGATAGGTACCGAAATCAATATCGAGCAGAGTTGCCTGCGCACCCTCAAAGAGAATGGTCTTGCCAGCCTTGTAAGCCTCGTAGGTGAGGACAGAAACATCAGCAACATAGGGCTTCAGGCGCTCGCCGTAAGCCTTGTATTCAGCGATGACGGCATCGAGGTCATGCGCCTGTCCGCCGTAAACAGCAGTGATGATCTTATTCTTCAGCTCACCGGTGGAACGAGCCTTCTGTTCAAGGAGAACCGGGTCAATGAGGTCGCACACACGGATGCCGCAGCGCTCGTACTTGTCCATATAGGTCGGACCGATGCCACGCTTGGTGGTACCGATGTCGTTGCCGCCACGGAATGTCTCAGACAGACCGTCGAGGGTGATGTGCCAGGGCATCACGACATGGGCACGGGGATCGATCTTAAGATTCTTGGTCGAAATGCCACGGCGCTCCATCTCATCGATCTCGCCGATGAAATCCTTGGGGTCGAGCACGACACCAGCGCCGACGAGGCACATGGTATCCGGATAGAGAATACCGGACGGAACGAGGTGCAGCTTGTAGGTCTGACCGCCGCTGACAACGGTATGACCGGCGTTATTGCCGCCCTGAGAACGGACTACGACCTGGGCACGGGAAGCGAGAATGTCGATGACCTTACCCTTGCCTTCATCACCCCACTGGGTACCGATAACGATATTTGCAGGCATGAAAACTCCTCTTTTCTTCTGTAGCATTGGTTTCGTTTAACGCTTTACCAAAGCGAGAAACACATACACATTTATTATAGCAGAAAACGATACGGATTGCAAGGGGTTTTTTGAATTTTTCCAAAAAAATCCCCCGTTCGCATGAACGGGGGAAACATCCATTGCTTATTCCGCAGCAGCGTTTGCATCCTGCTCCTTGTACATCTTGACCTGGGACTTGGTGAGTGTGACCTCCTCGCCCTTGGGGAAGGTGTAGAGCTGGCTGTCGTTGACATAGATCCATGTCTCAGCGCCGGATTCAGGCTTGAGGGTGACACGGTACACCTGATTGGTATCACGGGCAGAGACCTCTGTGACCTCTTTGACGGTGTAAGTGACCTCAACGTGCTGGTCGAGGGTGTAGCCAACGCCGACGCCAGCCAGACCGAGTGCTGCGAGCACGATGCCGCCGATGACCTTAGCGCCGCCGCTGTGGTTGATGAGCAGCAGAACGCCGATGAGTGCGATAAGACCGCCGAGCACCATCACAGAAACGCCGAGGTAATTTGTCAGAAAGCTATCCATTGTAAAACTCCTCCCAATCATTCGTCTGCCCGTGCGGGCAGAAAATCATATTTTCTTATACGCTCTATTATACCACACTTTATGAAAAATTGCAATAGAAAATTCATAAAAAATTCAGAAAATATTCTGTCACCCAAAGATTCCCATGCGCAAACCGGCAAAAACTGCATACACTATCAACAGCAGAACACCACCGTGCTTGCCGGAGGGGGTGGCATCCCCCGTGTCGGGAGATGTCCGCAGACTCGCCCACTCAAACGTCGGAAAGCACTCTGGCACTGCTTTCCGATAGAGCGCCCGTATCCATTCGCTGTCGCCGGCGAGGGGATACGGGCGTGTTTGTGTTTTTTATGGGGGCTCACCACCGGACATTCCAGAACGTCGGGCGGTATTTTTCGATGCCGCCGCCCAGCAGTTTCTCATAGTAGCCGATCATCCATTCGTCGAACTGCATTCCGGTGAAGTACGGCACGCTGAAATCCGCTTCGATCTCCCAGTTGAAATAGACGACCTCTCCGGCGTGTTCACCGCTGCACATGAGGAGCGTATCCTCGGCGCAGCCCTGTGTGCCGAGGACGAGCGCACCTTGCAGCAGCCAGCCGAAAAAGGCATCGTACTCGTCACTCTCGGCGGCATCCTCAAAGCCGCTTGTGATCTCACGCCATTCCTCCAGCGTCATATCCGGATGCAGCACCGGTTCTCCTAACAGCGGCTGATGCAGGAGATGCTGGCTGTGGCGCTGCATTTCGTCCAGAGAATAGATCCCGTAATCCGGCCCTGCACCGCCGTTTCCGAGCTTCGTCAGGTACTGGAGATAGCTGTCCGGAAAGCTCACGCCAAGCGTCGCCTGTACCTGTGCGACTTCCTGCGCTGTCGCCACGGGCTGGAATCGGTAGCGATGCTTGTTTGCGCCGAAGATCACACAGCGAGGATCTTCGCGGCTTGCCAGTGCATTGAGTGCGGCAAGCCGCTGCGGAAAGGGGAGCCGGTCGATCTGTTCGCGTGTCAGGCGGTGCGATACTGCGCCTTTCCGGAATCTTTCAAAAAATCCCATAATTCCTCCGTTTTTAAAAAGAAGCTGCCCTTCGTGCGAAAGGCAGCTTTTGCTTGGTATCAGATGTTACGCATTCGGGTCGTCATACGGATTGATGGGGCGATTCCAACTGTTGTCGATTTCCGGGGTATCAGACGCAGGTGCATCTGCAAAGCCGGTTTCCGGAGCCGGGGTGGAATCCTCGGTCTCCTCCGGGAGGGTCTCGCCGTTCATGAGCTTCTCAAAGCCGGGGCCATCGACCTTCTCATGTTTGATGAGGTACTGTGCCACACGATGGAGCTGCTCCATGTGAGAGGAAAGGATATCCTCTGCCTTGTCGTAGCCTTCCTCCACGAATGCACGGATCTCAGCGTCGATCTCGGCTGCCACCTCGTCAGAATAGTTCGGTGTGGAGCTGAAATCTCTGCCAAGGAACGGCTCAGACTCGTTATTTCCGTAAACCACAGGGCCGAGCTTCTCGGAGAAGCCGTACTTTGTGATCATGCGGCGAGCCATGCCGGTCGCACGTTCGAGGTCATTGGAAGCACCGGTGGAAATGTCGTCCATGATGAGCTTTTCCGCCACACGTCCGCCGAGGAGAACGATGATCTCCTCGTGCATTTCCATCTTGCTGTTGTAGCTCTTGTCATGCTCCGGGAGCGACAGCGTATAGCCGCCAGCCATACCACGGGGCACGATCGAGATCTCGTGTACCTTGTCCTGATGCGGGCAGTAGTAGGTGCAGATCGCATGACCGGCTTCGTGGTAAGCGGTGAGCTTGATCTCACGTTCGGTCTTGACTCTGGACTTCTTCTCAGGGCCTGCAACGACCTTGATGGTTGCCTCTGCGATGTCCTTATTGGTGATCGCCTTGCGGTCAGCACGGGCAGCGAGCAATGCTGCTTCGTTGGCAAGGTTCTCCAGATCCGCACCGGTAAAGCCGGCGGTAGTTCTGGCGATGTCCTTGAGGTTGACATCGGGAGCGAGGGGCTTGTTCTTGGTGTGAACCTTGAGGATGTCCTCTCTGCCCTTGATATCGGGATAGCCGACCACGATCTGCCGGTCGAAACGTCCGGGACGCAGGAGTGCCGGATCGAGGATATCACGGCGGTTGGTGGCAGCGATGACGATGACGCTCTCATTGCCCTCGAAGCCGTCCATTTCAACAAGGAGCTGGTTGAGGGTCTGTTCACGCTCGTCGTGACCGCCGCCGAGACCTGCACCACGGTGTCTGCCGACGGCGTCGATCTCGTCGATGAAGATGATGGAGGGGGCGTTCTTCTTGGCGGTCTCAAAGAGGTCACGCACACGGGAAGCACCGACACCGACGAACATTTCTACGAAATCCGAACCGGAGATCGGGTAGAACGGGCAGCCAGCCTCGCCTGCCACAGCTCTTGCGAGCAAGGTCTTACCGGTACCGGGAGGGCCCAGGAGCAGTACGCCCTTGGGGATACGGGCACCGATCTCGTTGTACTTGCGGGGATTCTTGAGGAAGTCCACGATCTCCTCCATCTCGAACTTCTCCTCCTCCGCACCGGCAACGTCAGCGAAGGTCGCTTTTTTGCCCTGGGACTGGCTCTTGATGTTGGCTTTGCCGAAGTTGTTATATCTTCCGCCGCCAGCCTGCCGCATCATAAAGATGAACAGCGCCACACCCATGATGAGGATGATGAGGGTCGGGATATAGGTGATGATCCACGAATTATCGGTGATCTTGAAGTAGTCCTGGTCAAGCGGAGCATCGGGATGCGCCTTGTTGTATTTCAGGCGGTAGCCCTCTGTTTCCTCCTTGAAGATCTGGACATTGGGAACCTCATATTCGATCTCGGTCTCGTCCTCCAGTTCCAGCTTGAGCTCGCCGGTACCGAGGTCGAGGGTGTACTTTTTGACCTCCAGGTCGTCAAAGTGCTGCATGATCTCCGAGTAGGTGTATTCGGGTTCCTTCTGGTTGAGACGGGGCAGCATCCATGCCGCAAGGAAGATCAGCAAAATAGCGACCATCAGATAGGCAATAATGCCCCTGCTTCTTTTCGGTGTCAAACCATCCACTCCTTTTACTCTGGGATTTCTCTACCAAATAGAGAGGATCCGATGCCATTTGCATTGGATCCAATTTAGCACTCTCTTTTTGAGACTGCTAAATTTGAGGTAAGTATACCGCACCATTGTGAGAACCGCATGGGCGGTATGTGTCATTTGGGTGAACTTGCAGAAACAGCATACGCTGTGTGCCATCCGTCACCCGGACACGGTCAGCCGTGCCAAGACCTTCCGCCCAGATGAGCCCTTGCGCATCCGAGAGGAAGTGTATGCGCTGCCGCTGTGCAGGCGAAACCTGCTCACTCAGCCATTTTTTGATGGAAACGTGATGCGTTCTGCCGGCAGGCTGCATACGCAGACCGGGTTTCCGGCAATGCAGATTTACATACTCTTTTATTATATCATAATCGAGCACAAAATCTGTGAATTTTTTGTGAACACTTGCAAATTTTTCGGTGTCACACCGCAAAATGAGCTCTGCCGTGACCACAACCCCCGGAAACAGGCAATTTTCGCCAATCTGCAAGGGGATCTCCGTTTGTGCCGGGGGTGGGAATTCGACAAACAGGACATCCCGGCTGCACCGCAGGAGTCTGCCGCTGCGGTCGAGGTCGCACTGACCGCCCTGTTCGAGCAAGGCATTGACCGCTGCCACGGCGGAAAACCCGGCAGGCAGTCCGTTTTCTGCCAAAAAACGCACGATGCAGCGATTCCGGAGCGCCGGGTGCAGTACTTTGAGCCCCCGGAGCGACCCATCCGGCTGCAAGGCATCTGCAAAAGCCGCATCTGCTGCCGTTTGCAGAAAGTCCGCATCCTCACAAAGATGCTGCACCATGCGCACGGCGTTTTGCTCGGCGCCGGCATTGATCTCGCAAAGCGCCGGCACGATACGGTGCCGGATGCGGTTGCGGCTGTAATCGTCCGAGAGGTTAGAGCTGTCGGTCACGTAGGAAATGGCATTTTCATGCAGATACGCTTCAATTTCCTCCCGTGTGCAGCCAAGAAGCGGACGCAGATAGCGGTCACGCCGCTGCGGAATGCCGCAAAGCCCATGCAGCCCCGTGCCCCGTGCCATGCGAAAGAGCACGGTTTCGAGCTGGTCGGAGGCGGTGTGCGCCGTGGCGATAAAGTCGCAGGGCAGCGTTTCAAACGCCGCATACCGGCACTCCCGTGCCGCAGTCTCGATGGAAAGAGACTGCGCCGCCGCCAAGCCCTTCACATCGACCGGAATGACCTGGAGCGGCACATCCCACGCAGCACATCGTCTGATGCAGAAAACCTCATCCCTTCGGCTTTCTTCGCCCCGAAGCCCATGCTGGATGTGGACGGCGGAGACACGCAGGTCAAATTCCTGCCGCACCGCCAGCAGGCACATCAGCAGACAAACGCTGTCCGCACCGCCGGACAGTGCCACGCAGACAGAAGCCCCGGAGATCCCCTCACGCCGCAGATAGTTCCTGACGGCGTCAAGCGGGCGCATCCGATTTCTCCAGTGTCGTGAACCGTGTGAACTGACCGTCCCATGCGAGCTTGATGGTGCCGGTCTCGCCGTGACGGTTCTTGGCGACGATGCATTCGGCTTCGTTCTGGTTGGTGTTTTCCTTATTATAGTACGCATCACGGTAGAGGAACATGACGATATCGGCGTCCTGCTCGATGGAACCGGACTCACGCAGGTCAGACAGCATGGGGCGCTTGTCCGTTCTGGACTCCGGTCCACGGGAGAGCTGGGACAGGAGGATGATCGGCACATCGAGCTCCTTTGCCATGATCTTGAGCTGACGGGTGATCTCGCCGACGATCTGGACACGGTTCTCGGTTTTGAGGGTGGATGCGATCAGACCGAGGTAGTCGATGACGACGAGTCCGAGGTTCTTCATACGGCGCAGCTTTGCCTTGATCTGCTGCACGGTGATGGAGGCAGTGTCGTCGATGTAGATGGGCAGGTCATTGAGGTAGCAGGCGCCTGCCGCAAGGCGCACCCAGTCATCGCCGGTGAGGAAGCCGCTGCGGAGCTTGTGCGAATCCACGAGCGCCGCACTGGAAAGCAGTCGGGACACAAGCTGTTCCCGCGGCATTTCGAGCGAGAAGATGCAGACCTGCTTGTCCTTGTTGGCTTTGGCAACGTTCTGTGCGATATTCAGCGCAAAGGCGGTCTTACCCATAGCCGGACGTGCGGCGATGAGGATGAGGTCGGATTTGTTCAGACCGGAGGTGACGGCATCGAGGTGGGAGAAACCGGAGTGGATACCGAGGTACTTCTCCCGGTCGGGACCTGCGATCTGACCGATATGCAGATAGGTCTCGGACACGATCTCATGGATGGGGGTCAGACCGGTGGTATTGCGCCCCTGACGGATGTCATAAATGCGCTGTTCGGCGGAATCGAGCAGCACAGAGGCGTCGGTTTCGCCGGACTGGATGTCGGAGATGATGTTCCGTGCGGTCTGCATGAGACTGCGGATGTAGAATTTGTCGGAAACGATCTTGCAGTAGCTGTCGATATTGGAGACAGACGGCACCATGTTGACGAGGTTGCCGAGGTAATTTCTGCCCTCTGCGGCAGTCTCGAAGATGTGCTGGGAAACCGCCTCATTGAGGACGGTGACAACGTCCGCCTTGGTGGTGCCGGCGGCGAACATCTGCACCATGATATTGAACAGTGCCCGGTGCTGGTCGATGTAAAACATATCGGGCTTGACGGTTTCGAGCACGCCCGAAATGACATCTGCATCGATGAGGATAGCGCCAAGGACAGTCTGCTCCGCCTCCAGGCTGTAGGGCATTTCGAGGTCATTAAAATTGGTCTCAGCCATAGGATCTCCTTCCTGTATGGAAATGGGCGGTACCGAAATACCGCCCTTTGTGGAATCAAAATACAGATTACGCTTACGCCTCTACGACCTCGATGGTCATTTCAGCATTGATGCCGGTGTACAGCTTGATATCGGCAGAGAAGGTGCCGAACGCCTTGATCTCGGACTTCAAGCCGACCTTCTTCTTATCGACCTTGCAGCCGTACTGTTCCTCGATGGACTGTGCCACCTGTGCGGCGGTCACGGAGCCGAACAGTCTGCTGCCGGTGCCAGCCTTTGCCTTGATGACGACCTTGTTGCCGTTGAGCTTTGCCTTGGCAGCTTCAGCATTCGCCTTATCAACGTCGATCTTGTGCTGTGCAGACGCCTGCTGTCCTTTGAGGTGGTTGATGTTTTCGGGGGTTGCCTCCACAGCGAGCCCCTTCTTGATGAGCATATTGCGTGCGTAGCCGTCAGAAACCTCCTTGAGCTCGCCTTTCTTGCCGGAGCCCTTGACGTCCTGTATGAAAATAACCTTCATTGGAAATACTTCCTTTCTTAATTTTGTGTCTCAGCGATCGCCTGTAACAGCCGTTCCTTGGCTTCTGTGATGGAGCAGCCTGTGAGCTGGGTCGCAGCCATACTCTGGTGACCGCCGCCGCCGAGGGCTTCCATGATGACCTGCACATTGATCCTGCCGTAGGAGCGTGCGGAAATACTGATCATATCATTCGCCTCGTAAAGCACGAAGGCTGCCTCGACCTTGGAGATATTGAGCAGCTCATCGGCTGCCTGGGGTGCCACCAGGCGCACGTCGGTGGTATCCGGCGGTGCGATGGCAATGGCGTAGACATCGCTGATCTCAGCGGATGCCACGATCTCGGTGCGACTTTTGTAAGCCGAGAGCGAACCGGAAAACAGGTTCTTGACCCGGACGGTATCCGCACCGATCTTGCGCAGGTACGCCGCCGCTTCAAACGTGCGGACGCCTGTGCGCATGACAAAATTCTTGGTATCGAGCATGATGCCGGAGAGCAGGCAGTCGGCATAGACCGAATCGACCGGTTCTTCGAGCTTGAAGTATTGCAGGAGCTCTGCGATCATTTCGCACGCCGAGGATGCGTAGGGTTCGTGGTGGAAAACCACCGCATTATCGACGAAATTCACATTCTTCCGGTGATGGTCGATGACGACCACACGCTTGGAAGCGTGGTAGAGCTCCGGACTTTCGAGGATATCCTTATTGTGGGTATCGGCGATGATGAGCAGGGTCTCGTCCGTCATGCTTTCGAGCGCCTGTTCAGGCGTCAGGAACAGCTCGCCGCCGATCTCGTCCTCCACGAGCTCAATGAGCTGCTGGGAGAGATTTTTCTTCGGGTCAACGACCACATACACCGGGATGCCCATGAGCCGGATGGCACCGGCAAGACCGCAGCAGCCGCCAATGGAATCGAGGTCGCCGAAGCGGTGTCCCATGAGGAAAACCTGCTGGCTGTCGGTGATGAGCTCCTGGATGGCGCCGGCAATGATGCGGGCTTTGGCACGGGATTTTTTCTCCACGCCCTTGGACACGCCGCCAAAGAAGCGGTAGCCGTTCTCGGTCTTGACAGCCGCCTGGTCGCCGCCACGTCCGAGCGCCATATCAAGGCACTGGATGGCGTAATGCTCACTCTCCGCAAGCGTCAGACCGCCGTGACCGACACCGATCGAGAAGGTGATGGTATTGCGTTCGTTGACGCTGATGGTGCGGGCGTCGTCGAGGATCTTGAACTTCCCCTCGATGAGCTGCGAAACGTGCTGTTCCTCCAAAATGGCGATAAACCGGTCATTTTTGAGCCGGCGGATGATGCCGTTGGTGCCGGAGATGAAGTCCTCCAGCAGCCGCTCGATGGCAAAGGAAGCTTCGAGCCGTTCGCTCTCCTTGGCATTCTGGATGAGATCCTCGTAGTTATCGACCACGAGCAGCATGACGCAGGGCTGGGTGTTTTCGTACTGCTGGCGGAGTGTTTCGTAATCCGTCACATCCGTCCAGAGGTAGACATTCAGCGGTGTTTCCCCGTCATGGAAGGGGAAGGAGCTGACCTTGTAATACCGCTGCTGCCAGCAGATATCCTGCTCCGGCGCAGACGGATTAAAGGGGATGATCTCGTAGAGATTTCTGCCGAACAGGTCAGCGCCTTCCATGATATCCTCCTGAAAATAGGGATTCATCTGGACAATGACGCCAGCCTGGTCAAGGATGCACAGACCGAAGGGCAGCTTTCCGAGGGCGGCAAGCTGGGCATTTTCGGTTTCCTCGCCGAGCTTTGCGACGTAGCGGATCTGGTGCTTCTGCGAATAGAGCAGCATGGTCACGACGATCACAGCGCAGATGGCGGACGGGATACAGTACAGAAATCCGAGACTGTCTCCCCGCCAGAACAGCATGGCTGCCGGCAGCAGTGAGGTCAGCACCAGGAGTGCCAGGAGCACCCACAGGGCTATGTGATATTTTGGCTTCAATCTGTCACCCCCCTTCTGGATGGCTATGGATGATTATACTTCCATAATGATCGGCAGGATCATCGGGCTGCGCTTGGTCTGTTCAAAGATGAAGTCAGACAGTGCATCCCGGAGCTTGCCCTTGAGGGAAGTCCACTCACGCAGCTCGTAAACGGAGCATTCGCCGAGTGTATGGCACATGAGCTGGCGAGCCTGTTCCATGAGCTCCTCCGCCTCACGGACGTAGACGAAGCCACGGGAAATGATATCGGGACCGGAAACGACCTCGCCGGTCGAACGGTTGATGCCGACCACGATGATGATCAGGCCGTCCTCTGCCAGGTGCTTGCGGTCACGCAGCACGATGGAGCCGACATCGCCGACACCCAGACCATCGACGAGCACTCTGCCGGAGGGCGCCTGGGACACGATCTGGAGCTTGTTGCCGTCGGTCTCAATGACATTGCCGATGGAGGCAAGGAGCACGTTCTCCTTGGGGATACCCATTTCGAGTGCAATATCACGGTTTTTCATAAGGTGCTTGTATTCGCCGTGCATGGGGATATAGAACTTCGGGCGTGTGAGCGCCAGAATGAGCTTGAGCTCCTCCTGACACGCATGGCCGGAAACATGAACCTCGTACATTCTCTCATAAATAACCTCAGCGCCGGATTTGAGCAGCTCGTTGACGACCTTGGTGACGTGCTTTTCGTTGCCGGGGATGGGGGTAGCGGAGATGATGATGAAGTCCATCGGGGTGATGTTGACCTTCTTGTGGTCATGCATTGCCATACGGGTCAGTGCCGACATCGGTTCGCCCTGGGAGCCGGTCGTGATGAGCACGATCTGTTCCGGGGGATACTGGTTCATATTCTCGATGTCGATGATGGTATTTTTGGGAACCTCAAGATAGCCGAGTTCAAGCGCTGTTGTGATAACGTTGATCATGCTGCGTCCCAGAACAGCGACCTTTCTGCCGTTCTTGGCAGCCATGTTGATGATCTGCTGGGTGCGGTGGATATTCGAGGAGAAGGTTGCGATGATGATGCGGCGGCTGCCGGCACGGGCAAAGAGCTTCTCAAAGCTCTCACCAACGATGCGCTCCGAAGGCGTATAGCCGGGACGCTCCGCATTGGTCGAATCCGCCATCAGTGCGAGCACGCCACGATTGCCGAGCTCGCCGAAACGGGCAAGGTCGATCGGACCGCCGTCGATGGGGGAGAAATCCACCTTGAAGTCGCCGGTATGCACGAGCACGCCAGCCGGTGTATGGATCGCCATGCCGTAGGAACCGGGGATGGAGTGGTTGACCTTGATGAATTCCACAGCCATGCAGCCCATGCGGATGGTCTTGCGGGGCTCCATGACATTGAGGGCGACCTTGCCGAGGAGTCCGTGCTCCTCCAGCTTGTGCTTGATGAGTCCGATGGTCATGGACGAGCCGTAGATGGGGGCATTGACCTTTTTGAGGAGATAAGCCAGACCGCCGATGTGATCCTCGTGACCGTGGGTAATGACGATGCCACGGAGCTTATCCTGATTGCGCTCCACGTAGGTGAAGTCCGGGATGACGATATCCACGCCGGGCATCTCCGCATCCGGGAATGCCAGTCCGCAGTCGAGGATGAACATATCATTGGCACACTCAAAAACGGTCATATTCTTGCCGATCTCACCCAATCCGCCAAGCGGAATGATGCGCACCGGGGTGCGGCGTGTGGGACGCTGCGGCTGTTTTGGCTGCTGCGGCTGCTGGATGGGATGGCTCTGGTTGGCAGCCTGTGCAAGCTGTGCCTGCGGATGCGGCTTTCTGGGGGCAGACTGGTTCTTGCCGTGGTAATTGGGGTTAGGGCTGCCGTTTCCGTGATTGCCGGGGTTGGCGCCTGCTTTCTTGCCACGGTTGACATAGTAGCGCTTTCTGCGGTTCGCCTCGCCGCTGGTCGGGCGGTTGGGGGCGCCGGTGTGATGATTGTGATTGTTCTGATTGCTCAAATGAATACCTCTCTTTTCCAGTACACAGTCCATGCGTGCCCCTAACACGCTCCCCGGCAAGGATGCAAAGCAAGAATGATGGGGAGGCGTCTGCAAACAAATGCAGACGATGACCGCACAAAGCGGCAGCCCTCATCGGCGCAGACTGTTGCAAACGGCAACACCTCTGCGCAGTACGGGACGAGGACAAAAAGTGTATAGGGCAGCATGGGACTGCCATTTTAGGCTCTGCCAGTTCGAGTGACATTGCCTTAGTTGACACGAAAAATCCGTGCATGACGAACATCTTTTTTATATCAGGCATTACAGAATGCCAAAAGACCAGAAGTGACGAATCCCCTCTCCACAACAGGGGCAGACGATACTTATATCTATTATACTTCATTCGGGAGATTTTGTCAAGGTGTATGGAAGGAGATTTCGGCAGGCACCGATCTCGTCCGGCAGCGTCAGCCAGACCAGTGCCGGCAGATTGCAGTATGCCATCAGGGCGTTGGCGATATCCGAGACCGTCCAGACGAGTTCGGCTTGCAGACAGGCGCCGACTGCGGCAGCAATGCAGAATGCGACCCGGTAGGCAGTCACACCCTTGCCGCCGGTCAGTCCGGCAAGCGCCTGCGCTCCGCAAAAGCTCCACCCGATGAGCGTACACAGCGCAAACAGCGCCGTGATCGGCGGCAGCAAAATATCCGCTGCACCCCCGACTCCCGTCCGGAATGCCGCCAGAACCAGAGCACCGCCGTCCGCACCGCTGCCAAGGGTGCCGGATGTGAGAATCGCCAGCGCTGTGACCGTGCAGCAGACGAAGGTGTCGAGGATGAGCTCCAGAATGCCGCAGGCGCCGAGAAATGCCGGGTCGCCGCCGGATTCGCTGTGAAGCAGTCCGCTGCTCCCAAGCCCTGCTTCGTTGGAAAAGACCCCTCTGCGCACGCCGACTGTCACGGCACGCCGCATCATTTCGCCGGAGATGCCGCCAAGCACCGCATCCCACCCGAAAGCACCCTGAAATATCGACAGAAACGAATCCCCAAGCCGTTCGCCGTTGCGGATGATGACGATCAGCCCCAGCAGCAGATACACCCCCGAAATCACCGGTACCGCCATCGATGCAAACTGCCCGATGCGCTTGGCACCGCCCAAAATGACCAGCGCCGTGATGCCGGCGCCGAGCAGTCCGGTGATGAGCGGCGGCGTCCGGAAGGCGGCATCGAGGGTCTGCGCCATCGTGTGCGTCTGCGTCATGCAGCCCATCCCAAAGGATGCCGCCACGCAGCACACCGCAAATCCCCCGGCAAGCCACGGCATCCTAAGCCCGTACCGCAGATAGGCGACCGCCCCGGAGACAGCGCCCTTGCGGTACCGGGCGGCGAGGACGTTTTCGGTGTAAATGAGCCCCGTGCCGCAAAGCGCCGCCAGCCACATCCAGAACACCGCCCCGGCGCCCCCAGCCGTGAGCGCAGTTGCCACGCCGGCGATATTCCCGGTACCCATCGCAGCCCCCAGCGACGTCATGCACGCCTGAAAGGGCGAATGTCTGTGGCTTTCATCTGACCGCCAGCCGGTTCGCAGCAGGCGCAGACTGCGCAGCGCCGCAAAATGCCCCCGGCACAGGCAGACCACGCCCGTCCCCAGCAGCAGGCAGATCAGACCGCTGCCCCAGAGAATGGCGTTGATTTCGCTCAGCAGATGCATAGAGGTTCCTCCTTTCGTTCGCACACATCGAAATCCCCCATCCCCCAAAAACCCCTTGCATTCCCCATAGGATATGTGCTATAATATAAATGTATGTAAATTGCCGTGGGAGGGGGATCGCAGCATGAAGGAATATCGTGCAGATATCGGCGCTTTGCAGGTCATTCAGATCATGCTGTGTCTGATCGGCGCCGGGCTGTCGTTTGCGGCGGCGCATTTTCTGGTGAGATGGGTGCGTATCATGTGGATCGTGGTCGGCATTTCTGCCGGGACGGCGGCATTGCTGGCGCTCATCGGGCTGCCGCTGTTTTTCCGGCGGCTGCGCTGCTATGCGTCCGGCACGAAGATCACGGTGCGAGCCGGCATCTTCTTTCTGCGAGAGCAGTCCATCCGGCTTGACCGGGTGCAGTTCGTGCAGACGATCACGGGGCCGTTTGACGGCATTTTCGGGATGAATTTCATCGTCCTCTACGTCTACGGCGGACAGCTCACCATTCCGTTCCTGCATAAACGTGACCGCCAGGAGCTGACCATGCTGCTGGAGGAGAGGGGGGTGTTCCATGTTTCGTGAACACCCGCTGCGCATTCTGCGCTACTGCACCAAATACCTCTGGCTCCTGATCTTCCCGATCATCCGTGGCGCCTACCATTTCGCCACAAAGGAGGACGTCTTTGCGTGGCTGAAGGGAACGTGGTTTGACCTGCTGATCCTGCTTGCGATCGCAGGATTTGGCTTTCTGATGTGGTTTTTCCGGGAATATACGATCGAGAACGGACAGATCTACGTGCAGGACGGCATCATCGTGACCAGGCGCCGCTATCTGCCGCTGCGAAACCTGTCCGCCATCACGATCGAATATCCCCTGTGGATGCGTCCGATCGGGGCGGCGTATGTGTATGCCGATACCGCCGCAGGGCTTTTGCAGGCGACGGACATCAAGCTCCTCATCCGCCGCCGGGATGAAGCCCTGTTCTATAACGCCCTGCCCCATGTCCGGCAGGGAAAGCGCACGCATTATCATCATAAGGGCGGTGTGTGGCGAGTGCTGCTGTTCTCGCTGATCTTTTCGAGCGGCACATCGGGTGCGGTCTATTTTGCGCTGTTCTGGTTCCAGTCGGGGCGCATTGCCCGTGACCTGATCGAGCAGTTCCGCCTGACGGAACGTCTGAACACCGTTTCGGAGGAGGTGGCATCACGGCTGATGGGGATTCCGCCGGCGGCGGTGACGATCGGTATTGTGATCCTGTCGATGTGGCTGGTGTCGTTCATCCGGAATGTTTTGCGCTACGGCGGATTTGAGCTGCAAAGCGACCAGAGCATGGTCTCCATCCGCAGTGGACTGGTCAACCGCCGGTATATTCAGCTTGTGAACCGGAAGATCAATTTCGTCGATCTCCGGCAGAATCTCCTGACCAAGCTCTGCCGCATCTTCTCACTGGCAGTCAACATCCCCGGCTACGGCAACCAGCAGGGCAGCATCCCGGTCTGTCTGCCAATCCTGACATCGGGTGAGATCAGCAGGACGATGCCGATGCTGTTTCCGGGGCTTCGCATCACGCACCGCACGGCAAAGCCGCCGTGGCATTCGTGGTACGGGTATATCTGTATGCCGCTGTATGCCGGACTTGCGGTCTATCCGGCGGTGTACTACGCACGAAAGTTCTTTCCGGGCTTTTCGGACGTGATCGATTTTTTGCAGATCATGCTGTATATCCCGATTGTGTGGAAAATGGCGATCCAGGTTGTGTCGTTCCTGACGTCGGGTCTGAGCATCACGGAAGGGCGTATCTGCGTGCGATACTGCAACTGGACAACCTTCCACACGATCATAGCGGACACGGATACGATCGTGAAGGTGCGCATCCACCGCCATCTCTGGCACCGCTGGACAGGGAAGTGCCATGTGCTGATCTACTTCCAGTCCGAGGTCATGCGCCGCTGCCATTTGTGGTGCATGGATTATCGGACGGTGCAGGAGACTTTGGCGGAGTATGTGGCTGGAGGGCAATGCTGACAGCTTAGGCTTTTTTGTCGGCTTACGCCGACTTAGGAGGGGCTTCTCGCCCCTCCTAAACCTCCCTCGGCAGGACTATGCAGCCCTGCACCCGCAGTTTGGCAGCTTTGTATGATATTTAAGTCGTAAACGCTGACAAACAATCTTATCACCCAACCAACAAATCACTCCCAGCCTGCGCAAGCATATTCCACGTCTTGCAGTCGAGCCCCGGTGTGACGGGGAGACCGCTGATTTTCTGGAATGGCTGCAAGGCTCGCAGCGTTGCTTCGTCAAACACGCCTGTCAGGGGACAGTCCGGAATTTCCGCAAACTGCCCTGCCAGCTCATGCAGGATCGACTGCGTGATGAGAATGGTAAAGCTCCTGTCTCCCGGCAGGAGGCAGACATTTTTCTGCTCCGGAAAGGCACGCAGCGGTTCGGGGGCGGTGTCCACGAGCTCCTGGTAGACCTCGGCGATCTTCTCCCAGGTCGCCGTGCTGACCTCTCCTGTCTGGCGCAGTCCGTAGTATTGCTGAAATGCCCGGACGGCATCGGCTGTGGACTTGCCGTAGATGCCGTCGGGGATGATGCGTGGAATGGCAGGATGATAGTAGGAAATGCCGTTGAGCATTCCTTGCAGCTCCCGGATGTGGCTGCGTTCCTGCAAGTCGGTGTATGCCATGAGAGTACCTCCTATTTAATAATGTATCCAGGCGCCTGATAAGGGCGCTTTTCGTATCCGAACCGGAGGTCGGAATACAGCCCTGCAATCTCATCCCAGGTCACAGCTCCGACAGCGCCGTTGGGTGTGAGTCCTGCATAGCGCTGGAATGCCGTGACCGCACTCCTTGTGACCGGTCCGAAATACCCCGTATCCCGTACCTCCGGAATGGAGGGAACCGTGCGGTGGATGTAGGTCAGGTATTGCTGCAATACCCGGACATATTCGTTTGTCATGCCCTCCTGGAGAACAAACCCCGGATACAACAGCGGTATCCACGCCGCATCCTCCACCGGGATGGAGGCGGCAATGCCGGCATATGCCCGGTAGATATCATTCCAGGTCGCCTCATCCACGGTTCCCGTCACCGGCAGACCGTACACCCTCTGGAACGAGCGCACGCTTGCCATCGTCTGCTCGTCATAAATGCCCGTGATCGTCAGGGGCTGTACCGATTCGTAATACGCCCCGATGACCGCTAAGAAGTACTGCAAGCCACGCACCTGCTCATTCTGCATGGAAGGCGTGAGGGGTTCCTCAAACTGCATCGGCAGCTCATCGATGGTGATGCCTTCGGAATCGAGCTCTGCCAGACGCTTGACACTGGTGTAAATGTAGGCAATGCGGTACCAGGTCGCCTTATCGACTGTTCCCGTGGACGGCAGATCAAAGACCTGCTGGAAGGTGCGCACGGTGTCGGCAGTGGCGGCATCGAAGTCCCCGGATGCGGCAGGAATTTTGGGGATCGCCGGGTAGTTGCGTGAGATCCGGTTGAGCTGGATCTGGATGGTCTGCACCGCCATGCCGGAATCCCCCGTGCGCAGGACATTGCCGGGATAGCTCATGGTCGCAGAACGGACAGGCGCATTTTTCACGATCTCGATATCATCTCCATAGTAGTATTGCAGGATCTCATACGGCAGAAAGCCCTGCCGTGCCAGATCGACCGTCCCCCATTGCGAAAGTCCGTCACAGGTGGAGGTCGTGCCGTTGCAGAAGGCGGTAAACAGCGGTTCGATGCGGCCTTGGCGCCGCACGTAATCATCAAACAGCTCATCCACGAGAACGGCAATGTTATCATAGATCTGACGGCCTTCGATGTATTTCTGGTCGTACTGCGTGACGGACGTGATGTCGAAGTCATACCCCCTTGCCCGGTACCATTCGGTGTAGATGCGGTTGAGGGCAAAGCTTGTGATGGCGTAGATATTGGCACGCAGGGCGGTTTCCTCCCAGGTGGGGAAAATTTCGCTCGACGCTACATTTTTAATATAGTATGGGTAGGAGACCGTGACATTCGGTGCATCCTCATCCGGTGCGCCGAGATGCACGGTGATGGTCTGGGGAATGAAAGGCTCACCGGTCAGCATGGCGCACCTCCCTGACAGTCCTCGGTGCGGCCGATCTCATTGGGATCGATGCCGCCGTCGGACGGTTCGTAGTACAAGGGCAGGGGAACGAGCTGGAATTCCTGCCGGGTCGTGATGCCGGCAAAGATGTGAACATCCGTCGCCTGCGTCCGGAAAAAGCCCTTGGCAGCAATGCGGATCTCACAGCTTGCATAGGGGCGTTCGTTGTCGGGACTCTGCGAGAGGTCAGCCGGGGGCGCCGGGAGCGTGACGGTCGGAGTCTCGCCGTTTTCGTTGGTGAGGAGCAGGTAGCTCAGATGCAGCACCGACCCGATGCGTGTAAAGACAGAGACCCGTGCATCCGGTACCGGATACGCACTGTCCGCCGCAGCCGTGACGATCCGCAGATAGCCTTTGGCGGTGTTGCGGTTCTCATACGCCTCCTGCTCTGCCCATTCTTCGGGGAGCTTCGGGGGTGTCGGCTGGATGTAGGCAGGAAGCTCCGGGTCGCCGTAATCCGCCATGTTTTCCGACGGGTCAGGCAGATCGGGTTCGTCTGCAAGGGGTTCCGGCTCCGGGGGCAGTTCGGTCGGTTCGGGTTCATCCGGCATTTCCTGCGTGACGGGAGCCGCCGGCTCAGCGGCGGCAGTGGACGGCGAGACATCCGATGGCTGACGTTTTCCGTACAGCCGGAGCATCTCCTCCTGGTATTTCCTGGCAAGCTCTGAAAGCTGTTCCTGCATAAAGCATCCCTCCCTGATGGTCTTTGTGTATCTGTATGCCGGGAGAGCGCCGGATATGACAGAAATGAAAAAATATGCAGCCGACACTTGATTTTCCTATGAAAAAGGTGTATAATGAGAAGGATTCAGGAATCGTTGGATACAAAGGATGTGGAGCAGATGTATTATGCAGCGATCGGGACGATTGCGATCCTGATTCTTGTGATAGAAAACTATGACCTGCTGCTCGGACGCAGCAAAACCGAACGGCAGCCGGTATGGAAGGATTACCGGTATTTCCTGTGGGCGGTTTTCGTATACTATATTACGGATGTCCTGTGGGGTATCATCGAGAGCCAGAAGCTGGCGGCGCTGTTGTATCTTGACACGTCGCTGTACTTCATTGCGATGGCGTGCGGTGTACTGGCGTGGACGAAATTCACAGTGACGTACCTTGGCGAAACGCACCGGTACGGGCGATTTTTGCTGTATGCCGGAAGGGTGTTCGCAGCAGGGGAAATAGCGCTGGTATTTCTGAACATAGCGACACCGATCCTGTTTTCGGTGGATGCACAGTGTGTGTACAGAGCACATCCGTTCCGGTATGTGTTGCTTTCCACACAGATTTTGCTGCTGATCCTGAATGCCGCCCATGCGTTCGATTCGATCGCACGAGGAAAGCGTACAGCCTCCAAAAACCGCTATCTGGCGATCGCCTTCTTCGGGATCATCATGGCAGCGTTCCTGACGATTCAGCTCTGGCATCCGTATCTGCCGGTATATTCCGTTGCGTATATGCTGGGGACGTGCCTGCTGCAAACCTTCGTGATCAACAACGAGAAGGACGAATACAAGTCCGAGCTGGAGGAGGCGCTGATACGTGAAAAACAGCAGTACAAGGAACTGATCAATGCCCGTGTGCTTGCCTACAAGGACGCACTGACCGGCGTCAAGAGCAAGCTGGCGTATCTCGAATACGAGGAGAAATACAATTCCGCCATCCAGGGCGGCAGAGAGCCGGCATTTGCAGTCGGCGTATTCGATGTGAACGGACTGAAGGAAGTCAATGACACGCTGGGACACGAGCAGGGGGACAAGTTCCTGATCGACGCCTGCATGATCATCTGCCGGCATTTCACGCACAGCCCGGTATTCCGGATCGGCGGCGATGAATTCGTGGTGCTGCTGGAAAGAGAGGATTACGATAACCGTGCGGAGCTGACCCGGAGTTTTGACGATATGATGGAAAACCCGAAAACCTCCGACCAGATCATCATAGCGATGGGTGTGTCGGAGTATGATGCGGTGCAGGACGATGCGTTCAATGACGTGTTCATCCGTGCCGACCAGTTGATGTACAAACGGAAACGTGCCATGAAAATGGGAAGATAACAGCGAAGCTGCTGCATGAGGGGACTTGTGCAGCAGCTTTTTTGCGTGCGAAAGGAAACGGCAGAGGTGACAGGGGCGCATAATTTCCCAGAATGCGCAAATACTACCCCTGCAGGAAACCTGCGAGAATTTTAGAAACAAGGAGAAATCTGCCCTATGAAAGCAACAGGAATCGTCAGACGCATCGACGACCTCGGACGAGTCGTCATCCCCAAGGAGATCAGACGGACTATGCGGATACGGGAGGGCGACCCTCTTGAGATCTACACAAGTGCAGAGGGGGAAGTGATTTTCAAGAAGTATTCTGCCATCGGGGAGCTGAGTGAGAATGCGACGCAGGTAGCGGAGATCATGCGGCAGCTTGCGGGGTGTCCGGTGGTGGTATTTGACCGGGATCATGTGGTCGCCACGTCCGGCGTGACCAAACGGGAATTCCAGGAGCGCCGGGTCTCACCGGAGCTGGAGGAGCTGATGGAAAGCCGGCGGCAGTACTATGCCGGGGACGGCGTCCGGGAGCTGCACCCGGTCGAAGGGGTGAATGCCTCCACGTTGGCGGCGATGCCGATCCTGTCCGCCGGTGACGTGACCGGCGCCGTAGCGTTCCTGGCAGGCGGCAAGAACCAGACCGCCACCGAGCTGCAAAAATCGCTTGTCTCCGCCGCTGCGCAGTTTTTGGGGCGGCAGGTGGAGTAGCATCAAACGGCACCTCCGGGATTTCCGGGGGTGCTTTTGGGTATGTGATGTTTTACAAAATGTAAAGTCAACTTTTGTGCGATATTCCGTATTTTGTGCAAATCCGATACTTCTCATTGACATTTTTTTCCTTTTTGTCTATAATATAAATATCCACGATTGTTAAAATGTGGAAATTGCAAATGGTTAGGAGAAGTGAGTATGAAAAAAGTCAAAAAGTTCAGGATGCTGTCTTTCCTGACAGCACTCGTAATGATGTGCGGATTTCTTGGTTTTGTTCCGGCACCAGTGCGGGAACAGATCATCCAGCCAATCGAAGCGCACGCAGCATCTGCTGATGATGTGCTGAGAGTCGCTCGCTCAAAACTTGGCGTAGACTACAGCGGTTGGTGCCTGAAATATGTGCAGGATGTTTTTGAAGAAGCAGGTATCGGAGTCACAAGACTTCCTACCGCATGGGATGCCAAGAATGCATATCTGGTCAGCACTGACAGAAATCCTCCAAAGGGTGCCTGTGTATTCTTTGACCAGTATTTTCCGGGCTATTATGAACCGGCAGGACATATCGAAATTTCGTGCGGCGACGGTGTGATCATCGGGTCCGGTTCCGGTGCGATTAAGGAACGTGCGATGAACAACTATTACTGGAGCCATTACGTTGGCTGGGGCTGGATGAGCAACGTCGTATTGGAAGAAGAGCCACTCCCCCCCGCCCCCGACCCGGATGCCAGTGTTGCAAGCGGCAAGTATCAGATCGTGAATGTCGGTACCGGCAATTACATGAACCACGGCTACGGCTGGCATGGTGAAGCAATGTTCTATCCTGATATTGCAGAGCCTGCGGACGGTACGCCGGAGCAGACGTTTAACGTTGAGAATGTCGGCGGCAACACCTATACCGTCAAGAGCGGCTATAATAACGCCATCATGAACGTCTGGGCAGGTACGCCGTCTGATATCGGGCTGAATCAGTATATCACCTTTATGGAACGTGATGATAACAATAATACCCAGCGATTTTTCTTTGCGCCAGTCGGCAACGGCGAGTATGTAATGGAAAGTGCTGAGAATAAGGATCTGGTATTCGGCATTACGGTTGAGACCTATAACCGTGATTTCCAGATGGTCAAGCTCCAGGAATACAATGAAAATGACGCCAACCAGCGCTGGAAGCTGATCCGCCTTGATGCACCTGCAACAGAACCGCCTACGGAAAAGCCCACCGAGAAGCCCACAGAGCCCCCGACGGAACCTCCGACGGAGCCCCCGACGGATCCCCCGACGGAACCCCCGGTAGTCAAGACTGACCTTGTCTACGGCGTGGATATTTCGGCATTCCAGGGTGAAGTGAACTGGAATGCGCTGGAGCGCAGCGGTATTGATTTTGCGATCCTGCGGACTGGTACGACCTTGTCCAAGGACAACAATTCCGAATACTACTGGGACACCAGAATCGACCAGAACTACGCAGCAGCAAGAGAGACCAAACTAAAACTGGGCGCATATTACTACTGTGGTGCTACGACAGAAAAGGACTTTATCAATTGTGCTAACGGCTTTGTGGAGCATATGAAGGGCAAGACCTTTGAATATCCGGTCTATATTGATCTGGAAAACGAGCCCTCCGGCGACACCACACAGAGGGATCTCGGCAAGGAAAAGCTGACTACCTATGTGATCTCCGCATTGAAGGTGCTCCGTGACAATGGATACAGAGCCGGTGTTTATGCAAATCTGAACTGGTTTGAAAACTATCTTGATGCCGATGCGATCAAGGCGGCTGGCTTTGAGATCTGGCTCGCACAGTATCCGTCAGCGACCACTGCTGTAGACCCCACGCTGTATGACAAGAGCGATTTCTGCGGTATCTGGCAGTATAGCAGCCTTGGCAAAATTAACGGCGTGACTGGTAATGTGGATGTCGATGTAGCTTATGTTCGCTATGATACATTGGCACCTGTTACACCTACAGAAGCTCCCACAGAAGCTCCCACGGAGAAGCCTACCGCTGCTCCCACTGAAGAACAAATCCCTGACACCCTTCCCCCCACTGAAGCACCCACGCCTTCCGCCCCTGCCCGTTTCTACGGCGACACCAACGACGACGGTGAGATCGACATTATGGACGTTATCACGCTCAACAAATATCTCCTTGGCACCGGCAATATGACCAAAACCGGCAAGAGGAATTCCGACACCAACGCTGACAACATCCTCGATACCACCGATTCTCTCAACATCCTGAAACTCGTTGTGGAAATGTTCACCCAGGCGGATTTCCCTATCGTTTGATACTCCCCCCAAGCCCCTGCCC
>CACXGK010000208.1 GCA_902767115.1 uncultured Ruminococcus sp. | reverse complement strand
CCATATCGCTGCCGAGGAGCAGACCGAGATCAGCCGGATGAAATTCAAGGGTCATGTCGGTGACGCTGTCATTGCCGGCAAGCGCTGCCTTTTACTCAAGCCCCAGACCTTCATGAACAAAAGCGGTGAGGCTGTCGTGGAGGCGATGCAGTTCTATAAGCTTGATATTGACCATATCATCGTCATTTTTGATGACATTTCTCTCGCTCCCGGCAAGCTCCGTATCCGCCGCAAGGGTTCTGCCGGCGGTCACAACGGCATCAAGAGCATCATCGAACTGACCGGCTCCGAGGATTTCGCACGCATCAAGCTCGGTGTCGGCGCACGTCCCAACAAGAACATGGATCTTGCGGACTGGGTGCTCAGCAAATTCCGCCCCAAGGAGCTCGAAGCTTTGAAAACTGCCGCTGCAAACGCCTACGAATGCGTCAAGCTCATGGTCAATGACAAGACCGACGAAGCGATGAACAAGTATAATGCGTGAGGGATGGACAGAGTTTGGAGTTAGGAGTTAGAAGTTAGGAGTGAAGGTGTCCCACTTCGTGGGACGGATTTGATATTGTTGTGAGGAGAACTCTTTATCAGAACCCGGAGTGCCCTTGTGCGGATGGGTTTTGGAATAGGTTTAGCGACAGCTTCTAAAAAAGTCGCCGATAGGCGACACCGCAACTTCTAACTCCTCACTTCTAACTCCTAACTACACAAAAGGGGTGTGAATCACATGAACTTCTTTACCGATACATTTGCGGAGCTGCCGGATTTCGGGCGGCTTTGCGGGGCGCTGGATGATGGGGAGACACCGGTCTGCGTAACGGGACTGTCGCCCGTACACAAGGCGCAGCTTGCCCTGACACTTGTCACAAAGCATGAGCCGGACAAAACCGCCTTGCTCCTGACCGGCACCGAAGCGGATGCCATCCGGCTTTCTGCCGATATCAACGGCATGGCTGGCGAGACCGTGGCAATGCCCTTTCCGGCGAAGGAACTGCTGTTTACCGCCGCCGAGAGCAAGTCTGCCGAGTATGAGCACGAGCGCCTGCACGTCCTCTCTGCCATCCTGCATGGGGAGGTGCGCATCGTCACCGCTTCTGTGGAAGCCCTCATGCAGCCGACCATTCCGCCGGATGTCCTGCGTGACGCCTATATCACGCTTGATAAGGAGACCGCCGTTGACCTGACAGACCTGACAAAACGGCTCCTTGCCGCCGGGTATACCCGGTGCGAAAACGTCGAGGGCAAGGGACAGTTTGCCATTCGTGGCTCGATCGTGGATGTGTTCCCGGTGCAGAGCGTATCGCCCTTTCGTATGGAGTTGTGGGGGGATGAGATTGACTCCCTCAATGTCCTCGATGCCGAGACCCAGCGCCGTACCGAACCGCTGGAATCTGTGACCATCTCGCCGGCGTCCGAGCTTTTGTACGACCCGGCAGAGCTTTGTGAAAAGATACGCACCGCCGCCGGGCGGCTGCGTGGAAAACGTGCTCCTGCTGCCAAAGAAAAGCTCCTCCACGACATCGACCGTCTGGAATCCGGGCTGCCCTTAATGAATATCGATAAATACTACGCCCTGCTGTACCCACGCACGCTGCTGACGGATTACGTACAGGGTGCTGTTTTGCTGTCTGAGATCGCCGACATCCACCGGCAGGCACAAGGCATCTCTGCCCAGCACCGGGAGGACCTCGAAATTCTCCTGGAGGACGGTACCCTCTGCAAGGGACTTGACGGCGCACTCCTGGACGAGCGCAGCCTGACGGATGTGCTGGAAAGCCGAAACTGCGTGTATCTCAGCCAGTTCCTGCAAGGCAGTGAACGCATCCCGTTCCAGAAGATCATCTCCATGACCGCCAACCAGAATGCGACATGGGGCGGCGAGATCCGGCAGCTTTTGGAGGATCTGGAGGAATACATCCACGATCACTACCGCATCGTGCTTGCGGTCGGTTCAGAGAAAACCCTCCCCATCCTTGTGAATGATTTACAGGAAAGCGGCATCCGCTGCTCCATTGCGCAGGAGGATGATCTGTGTCCGCCAGGGGCTGTGCTCGTGACGGCAAGGAGCATCAGCGCCGGCTTTGCGTACCCGGAGAATAAGACCGCCCTTATCGTCCAGACCCGGATGCATTCCGCACGAAAGCGTCGTTCCAAGCACAAGGCAGGGCTCGAAATCCAGAGCCTTGCCGACCTCCACCCCGGTGATCTGGTCGTGCATACCATGCACGGCGTGGGTCGGTTTTTGGGCATCCACAAGCTCGAAATGGAGGGCGTTTCCAAGGACTACATCACCATCCAGTACGCCGGTACGGAGAAGCTCTATGTCCCCGTCACCCAGCTTGATCTCGTGTCACGCTACATCGGCGCATCGGACGAGGCGACCGTCAAGCTCAACAAGCTCTCCTCCCCCCAGTGGCAGAAAACCTGCCGCAATGTCCGCAAGGCGGTGCAGGACATGGCGGAGGAGCTCATGAAGCTCTATGCCAAGCGTGAAAAATCCGAAGGCTATGCCTTCTTCCCGGATGACGAATTGCAGCGTGATTTCGAGGAGCGCTTCCCCTATGCGGAGACTGACGACCAGCTCCAGAGCATTGCCGAGATCAAATCCGATATGCAGCGTGTCCGTCCGATGGACAGACTGCTATGCGGCGATGTGGGCTTTGGCAAGACCGAGGTTGCCTTCCGTGCGGCGATGAAATGCGTGCTCTCTGACCGGCAGTGTGCGATCCTGGCACCGACCACGGTGCTCGCCTTGCAGCATTACCGGACGGCACTCCAGCGCTTTGAGCACAGTCCGGCAAGAGTGGAAATGCTCTCCCGGTTCCGGACACCGAAGGAGCAGAAGAAAATTCTCGAAGACCTGGAAAAGGGCAAGATCGACATCATCATCGGCACCCACCGCATCGTCCAGAAGGACGTGAAATTCCATGCGCTGGGGCTTGCCATTATCGACGAGGAGCAGCGCTTTGGCGTGGCGCATAAGGAGCGCTTCAAGGAGATGTTCGCCGGCATCGATGTGCTGACCCTCTCTGCGACCCCGATCCCCCGTACCTTGAATATGGCGCTTTCCGGCATCCGGGATATGTCTGTCCTTGCCGACCCGCCGCAGGATCGCTACCCGGTGCAGACCTATGTCACCGAGTATCAGGAGGGACTGGTGATGCAGGCAATTGCCAGAGAGCTGAAAAGAGGCGGTCAGGTCTACTATATCCACAACCGCATCGACACCATCGGACACTGTGCAGCAAAATTGCAGGAGATGTTCCCGGATGCACGCATTGCCGTTGCGCACGGCAGGCTCACCGAGGAGGAGATGAGCGATATCTGGCAGCAGGTCGTGGACGGCGAAGCGGATATTCTTGTCTGCACGACCATCATCGAGACTGGCGTAGACGTTGCCAATGTCAACACGCTTCTCATTGAGGACGCTGACCGGATGGGACTTTCCCAGCTTTACCAGCTCCGGGGACGTGTCGGCAGATCAAACCGCCGTGCGTATGCGTACTTCCTGTTCCAGCGTGACAAAGTCCTCACCGAGGTCGCTGCCAAGCGTCTGGATGCGATGCGTGAGTTTACGCAGTTCGGATCTGGATTCCGCATTGCGATGCGTGATCTGGAGATCCGTGGCGCCGGCAGTATCTTAGGCGGCCGCCAGCATGGTCATATGGAAACCGTTGGATATGATATGTATATGCAGATGCTCGGCGAAGCCATT
>CACXGK010000207.1 GCA_902767115.1 uncultured Ruminococcus sp. | reverse complement strand
TGTGCAGCTATGCTGCGCAAAACATAGCGTGCGCAGCACGCGGTTTTCTTCTAATCGCTTATTAAGCGATTAGAAGAAAAATAGTATCAGTGCAGAAAAGCGCCAAATTCCGGAAAAACGGGATAACGTGTTGCTTTTTCTCTGAAAATGTTGTATAATGTAAATTGAAGTTTTATGGAAAGGGATGCGGAGGTGACTGCATGGCGGAGGAGGAAGCGATCCACCAGATCGAAGGCACGGTCGAACATATCATCTACAAGAACGAGATCAACGGCTACGTGATCGTCGAGCTGGACTGCGAAGGCGAGATCGTGACAGCGACCGGTGAGCTGGGGGATATCGAGGAGGGCGAGAGGCTCTCGCTCTTTGGCGAATTCGTGTCGCATCCCCGGTTCGGGCCGCAGTTCCGTGCGGAATCCTGCGAGCGCAAGCTCCCGAATACGGCAGAAAGCATCCAGCGCTACCTCGCATCCGGCGTCATCAAGGGCATCGGCGAGGCGCTTGCCGAAAAGATCGTGGATGTCTTTGGCGCACGCACCCTGGAAGTCATGGAAAGTGACCCCATGCGCCTGCTCGAAGTGCGTGGCATGACTCCCAAGAAATGTGAGCAGGTCGCTGCTGAGGCAAAGCATATTTTTGCGCTGCGTGGGGTCATTTCCTATTTTGAAGCCTACGGCATCAAGTCCCGTTACGCCATGCGTGCCTTCCGGGTGTGGGGTGAGGCTTGCCGGGATAAACTGACAGAAAACCCCTATCTCCTCTGTCACGAGGAGGTGGGACTGGGATTCCGGGCGGTGGAGGAATTTGCCCACGAGCTGCACATCCCCAAGGAATCCGGCTACCGGGTCGGCGCCGGCATTTTGCACATCCTGCGCCACAACCTCACCCTCGGACACACCTGCCTGCCCCTTGACCGGCTGGCGGATACGGCGATGAAATTCCTTGAAGTCAGCGAGACCGCTTTCTACAACGCCTACCAGGCACAGCGGCGTGACGGTACCATCGTCGAATACATCAAATCCGGCTCGGCAAGAGAGTTCGTCTATCTCAAAGAATACTACGACGCCGAACGCTTCATCACCGACCGCATCGACGTGATGCGCAGCTTCGGTCCCCAGGACAACCGGGATTTTGACAAGATGATCGCCGAAGCGGAGCAGTCCAGCGGCATGACCTATGCCGCCCTCCAGAAGGAAGCCATCCGTTCGGCACTTGCCAGAGGTCTGCTCATCCTCACGGGCGGCCCCGGCACCGGTAAGACCACGACCCTCAATGCCATCATCTCCTGCTTTGAAAAAGAGGGACATACGGTCATGATCGCAGCCCCCACGGGACGTGCTGCCAAGCGTGTTTCCGACCTCACAGGATACGACGCCAAAACCATCCACCGCCTGCTCGAAGTGCAGTTTGATCCGATGGGCAACCAGAAATTCACCCACAATGAGGAAAATCCCCTCAAATGCGATGTCCTCGTCGTGGACGAGATGTCGATGGTGGACGTGCTGCTGTTTTCACATCTGCTGCGTGCCATCCGGCTCGGCTGCCGGGTCATCCTCGTGGGGGACAGCGACCAGCTCCCCTCCGTCGGTGCCGGCAATCTGCTGCAAAACCTCATCGTGTCCGGCTGTATGCCGGTCGTCGCCCTCAAGGAGATCTTCCGGCAGGCGCAGCAGAGCGTGATCGTCACCAATGCGCACCGCATCGTTCACGGCGAAATGCCCGATCTTCTGCGGAAGGACAATGATTTCTTTTTCTTCCACCGCACCGAATTTGAACCGGCGGCTTCCCTGCTCATTGATCTGGTGGTCAAGCGCCTGCCGGCAGCGCCGCAGTACAAATTTGACCCGACGCACGATATCCAGGTCATCTGCCCGTCACGGCGTGGCACCCTCGGCGTCATCGAGCTCAATAAAATGCTCCAGGCACGCCTCAATCCCCCGACAGCGGACAAGGCACAGGTGCGCTCTCCGCTTTACGAATTCCGTGAGGGGGACAAGGTCATGCAGACCAAGAACAATTACGATATCACCTGGACAAAGGACGGCGAAAACGGCGAAGGCATCTTCAACGGCGACATCGGACATATCAAATCCATCAACCGCCGCCGTGGTGAAGCCATCATCGACTTTGAAGGCCGCATCACCGTCTATCCGACCATGATGATGGAACAGCTTGAACTGGCGTATGCCATCACGGTTCACAAGAGCCAGGGCAGCGAGTTTGAAGCGGTCATCATCCCGCTGCTCGGCAAGTTCGAGAAGCTCAGCTACCGCAATCTGCTCTACACTGCCGTGACCCGTGCCAAGCGCCTGCTCATCATCATCGGCACACCCCAGAAGATCGAACAGATGGTGCAGAATAACCGCCGCACCAACCGCTATTCCTGTCTGCGGGATATGCTCGAACAGAGCATGACTACGGAGAATCGCCATGACCCTGACGACCCTGAAAGCATCTTTGATTAGCCTCATCTTGCCCAACCGCTGTCCCGGCTGTGATGCACTGCTGTACCCCGGTGAGCTGCTCTGCGCCGACTGCGAGGGCAAGGTGCTCCTGCCGCATGACGATTACTGTCACACCTGCGGCAAATTGCGCTGTTTTTGTCAGAAACGCACGGTATTCTATGACCGTGCCATTGTCTGCTCCCGGTATACGGCAGACCTGGCGGATCCGGCTGTCCGGGCGGTCTGGGCGCTCAAAAATACACAGAATACCAACTTTGCCCGGTTTGCGGCAAAGATTATCGCAGAACGTCTGCGGCACAGTCTCGATTACGGGGACTTTGACCTCGTCACCGCCGTGCCCATGCATCCGTCCAAAAAGCGCATCCGTGGCTACAACCAGGCTGCCCTCATCGGCAAAGCGCTTGCACAGGAGCTCGGACTGCCCTACCGGGACGATCTGCTGACCAAATCCCGTTCACGGGCGGCGCAGCACAACCTGTCCGCCAAGGAACGCCTTACAAATGTAGCGGCATTTGACACCCGAAACGTCGATCTCACCGGCAAGCGCATCTTGCTGTGTGACGACGTCCTGACCACCGGTGCGACCATGGACCGGTGCGCCGCCCTGCTCAAGGCAGACGGTGCTGCCTTTGTCTGCGCCGCTGCAGCCGCTACCACATCCCGAAAAGAAGAATCGAAGGAGGAACTCCCATGAGTACACCCGATATCGGCATTGATCTCGGTACCGCCAATATCATCATGACCTACGGCAAAAAGGGCATCGTGCTCTCCGAACCGTCCGTGATCGCCTATAATACCAGCACCCAGCGCATCCTTGCCGTCGGCAGAGAGGCGTACCAGATGATCGGCAAAACGCCGGCGTATATCGACGTCGTACATCCCCTCGCCAATGGCGTGATCTCGGATGATCTGCTGACCCAGTGCATGATCCGTGAATTCCTCATCAAGGTCTGCGGCAGCGCTCTGGTCAAACCCCGAATCATCATTTGTGTCCCGGCTTTTATCACCGACCTTGAAAAACGTGCCGTGGCAGATGCAGTCATGGCTGCCGGCTGCCGGCAGGCGTATCTCATCGATGAGCCGATCGCCGCTATGCTCGGCGCCGGTATCAACATCGGCAAGGCAAAGGGTCACATGGTCGTGGACATCGGCGGCGGTACAACAGACGTTGCCATCGTTTCCATGAACGGCATCGTGACCTCGCATTCCGTCAGAAGCGCCGGAAATGCCATCGATAAGGCGATCCAGAAGTATATGCTCAACCGCTACAAGCTCCTCATCGGCGACCAGACCGCCGAACAGGTCAAGATCAAGCTCACCAACCTCTATGACCCCCGTGACGATATCACCATGACCGTCAAGGGCCGCAGCGTGATGCGTGGTCTGCCGGATGCGATCGAGCTCAATGAGATGGAGCTCTTTGATGCGATGGAGGACGAGGTGTTCGCCATCATGGAGGCGATCAAGAAGGTGCTCGAAGAAACACCCCCGGAGCTCGTCGGCGATATCTACGAGAACGGCATTCTGCTCACCGGCGGCGGCGCCCTGCTCGGCGGCTTGCGTGAGCTCATCCACCGCACCCTGAGCATCAACTGCGTACTCGCCAAGGACGCTGTTCACTGCGTTGCCAAGGGCACGGGACTTGCCTTCCAGAAGATCAACAACCTCCTCGACGGCTTCGAGGGCGTCACGATCTACAAGTACCAGTGAGAAAGCGTCCCCTGCTCATCGGGCTGACGGCGGTGTATGCGCTGGCGGTGCTGGGGTATGGCGTTCACAGCTACGTCAGTTACCGGCACAGCTTTGAGCCGCTGACGACCTATTCCCATCCGCAGGAAGGCACCCAGCAAGCCTTGACAACGAAGCCGACAGACAAAGCACCGGCAGAAACGACCATCACACAAACGGTCACGATCCCGACCGGAACCGTGCCGCCTGCTCCGACTTTGCCGCCCGAAAGCGCTGCGGAACCGGCGGCTGTCACCTATCCGCTGGAGCTGAATGCGGCGACGTTGGAGGAGCTTTGCACGCTGCCGGGAATCGGAGAGCGCTATGCGCAGGCGATCATCGACTATCGCACGCAGCTTGGCGGTTTCATTAACCGGCGGCAGCTCATGGATATCTCCGGCATCGGTGAAAAGCGCTATCTTGCGATCGAAGGGCTGCTGTACATCACCAACGAACAGCCCATCGCCGTGGAGGAGACACCGGAGATCCCCATCGAACCGGACGTGACAACACAGCCGGCTGCTTCCGAAGAAACCGCACCGCCGGACGAGGTGCCGTCCGAGACCGAAGCGGAGACCACGCTTTACATCAACCTCAACACCGCCGTCCGGGAGGAGCTTTTGCGCTTGCCGGGCTGCACGGAGGAGATTGCCGACGCCATCCTGCAATTGCGCAGCGGCATCGGAAGTTTTCACAACCCAGTGGAGATCGTCATGCTCCCCGAAGTCAGCGATGCGCTGTATGTCTCATGGAAGGCATTTCTCTTTGTCGATGACAGCGGCAGTACGCAGCTTCCGGACGATCCGGTGCCGGGCGCATGATGTCCGTTTGGATTCCTACTAAATTTGTAGGATTGACTTTTTCGACCTCTTATGCTATAATGAAGCATAGGAGGCGAAGTTTTTTATGACATTACAGCAGCTACATTATGCGATCACGATCTCGGAGGAGGGCTCCATGAACAAAGCCGCAGAGCAGCTTTACATTGCGCAGCCGTCCCTCACCACCGCCATCAAGGAGCTGGAACGGGAGATCGGCATTGTGATCTTCAACCGCAGCGGCAAGGGCGTGACGCTCACCGCCGACGGGACGGAATTTATCGCCTACGCCCGACAGGTGTACCAGCAGTACGAAACGCTCCAGGAGAAGTACATGGGCGGCGCCGTCAAGAAGAAATTCGGCGTTTCGGCGCAGCACTATTCGTTCGCTGTGCAGGCGTTTGTGAATATGGTGCAGCAGTTCGGCACCTATGACTATGAGTTTGCCATCCGGGAGACCAAGACTGCCGAGGTCGTTGAGGACGTCACGACCATGCGCAGCGAGATCGGCGTGCTGTATCTCAGTGAATTCAACCGCCAGACCATGACCCGGCTGTTTCAGGCGAATCACCTTGAATTTCACAAGCTGATCGAATGCGGCGTGTTTGCTTACCTCTGGAAAGGCAACCCTCTGGCAAAGCAGGAAACCGTCAGCTTTGAGGAACTGGAGGCGTACCCATGTCTCACATTCGAGCAGGGCGACCGGAGCTCGTTCTACCTGGCGGAGGAAATTTTCAGCACGCAGGAGCTTGCCCGTGTCATCAAGGCATCCGACCGCTCGACCATGCTCAATCTCATGAAAGGACTTGGCGGCTATACCTTCTGCTCCGGCATCATCTGCGACGACCTCAACGGCTCCGAATACGCCGCCATCCCCATCCGGGACGATACGAGTATCATGGAAATTGGCTATATCACTCGCAAAAACGTTATCCTCAGCGAAATGGGCGAGACTTACATCCAGGAATTGAAGGACTACCTTGGCATTCAGGCATAAAGCAGACCCCCTCCCGTGCTTGTCACGGGAGGGGGTATTTCTATATCCGCATACAAAAAACAAAGCCGCAATTGCTTGCGGCTTTGTCAGATTCATCGTGAACAGATGATTACTTGATCGGCATATCAGCCTGGGTGAAGATCTCAACAACCAGCTTCAGGATGTTCAGGGAGTCGGTCGTATCTACGCCGCCCTTAACGTCAACGTCAGCATTGATCTTGCCCTGGTCGGTCAGCTTACCAGAACCAAGCAGGAACTTGTTGGTTGCGATAACATCCATGATGTCAACTTCGCCATCGCAGTTAGCATCGCCCCAGAGAACGTCACCGGACGGTGCCTGAGTCGGCTCATCAGTCGGAGCAGAAGTCGGCTCCTCAGTCGGTGCAGAGGTCGGCTCCTCAGTCGGAGTCTCAGACGGTGCTGCATCGGGCTTCAGATCCGGATACAGCTCTGCCATAACACCAAGAGCCATCATAGCGTCGCCCATGTGCCAGAATCTGTGGTAGTTCAGGGTTACGTCGCCAACATTCTTGAACTTCTCAAGCTCTGCCTTACCCTCAGTGCTGGAAGCGGAGTAGCTGCCAGACCACTTAGCGCCTGCAGCAACGTCCTTCTCGTAAGCAGCCTGGAGAGTCTTAACGAGTGCGATAGCCTCGTCAGAGGTCTTGCCGCCCTTGCAGTTTGCAGAATCCAGGTACATAGAACGCAGGCTCAGGAAGGTTGCGCCGTTCTCGATCTTGTCGCCGTTCGGCATCGTACCGGTGTAAGAGGTCGGTACGTGAACCGGCTGGCTGAAGAAACGTGCGAGAGAACCGTTGTGGTCATCTCTGGTGAGACCGTAGTCATCACGCTGGATGTTCCATACACGATCCATGATCTGCTGTGCGAGGTACAGACCTACAGCCGGAACCTCAGCATCGCCTACTGCATAGGACTTAGCGCCAGCAACGCCGGAAACGCCGTCGATACCGCCAGCATACTTGCCGCCAACGGAAGCCTCGGTGTAACCTGCGATATCAGCAGCGGTAACGCCCTTAGCCTTTGCGTAGTAGATCAGAGTATTTGCCAGAGAGGACAGGCATCCGGTATCGGTGTTGCCATAGCCGGTGATCTTGCAGGTCAGACCGGTGTTATCAGTCTGCTTGCCGGACCACTTGTCAGGCTGACCAGTCCAATCGAGGTTAGAAGGCATATAAGCCTCGCCGTCCTCGGTCAGAACGCAGTTATTAACGAACCATACAACCCACTTGTCGAGGATCTTCTCAAGAGCCTTGTCCATATCCTCGCCGCCGGGCTTAACGAGAGAACCATTGCCGTCCTCCTTGCACCAGTAGTACAGCTCAGCCAGACGCTGAACAGCCCATACCTGGTTACCGATCCAGTGGTTGGAACCCGGGTCAGCGTATACAGGGTGCGGTGTGTACATCATACCATAGAAGGTAGAAGCATCGGACGGATA
>CACXGK010000206.1 GCA_902767115.1 uncultured Ruminococcus sp. | reverse complement strand
GCATAGCAAAAGCGACCAAGATCTCTCTTAGTCGCTTTGCATAAGATTTCTTTGAAAAGTTTGTCTATCTTTTTGGGGTCAGTTCACTGCGGAACAGGGGAGTTTTTTTTATGATGCAAAGTATCCAGATACAGATGCACAAAATATACAAATTTGCTATTGACAAGTGCATCAAAACTGTGATATAATAATGAAAGAAAGGTGATGCAGATTTGACTGCGAATTGCTTTCAGAAACGGAGGGATTTACCTTGAATAATCAGCTTATTGTATCCATCAGTCGTGAATTTGCCAGCGGCGGACGTGAGATCGCCAAGATCCTGGCAGAACGCCTGCAAATCGACTACTACGACCGTAATCTGCTCGATGCGATCGCTGCCGAGCGCCTTGGCGATGCCGAGAAGCTCCGCAAATTTGACGAAGTACCCCGCATCTTCCTCAAACGTACCGTCAGAGGTATGACCAGCTCTCCGGAGGAGAACGTGGCACAGATCCAGTTTGACTACATGACCAAGCTCGCAGAAGCCGGCAAGCCCTTTGTGATCGTCGGACGCTGTGCAGATGAGGTGCTCTCCGAGTACAAGGGGCTGGTACGCATCTTCGTGCTTGCGGACGAAGCCAGCAAGGTGGATCGTATCTGCGAATCCCGTGAGGTCAACCGTGACGAAGCACGAGGCATCATGCTGCGCCATGACAAGAGCCGCCGTGCTTACCACAATTACTACTGCACCTACCGCTGGGGCGATTCCCGTGGGTACGATATCACGGTGAATTCCAGCCGCCTGGGCATCCAGAAGACCGCCGATCTCCTCGAAGCCTACATCCGGATGCGGATGATCGACAAGACATAAGAAATCCCCTTCCCTCGCATCATGAGGGAAGGGGTTCTGTTTTGTTTCAAAGCCTTACAGCAGATCCGCTGTCCGCAGGATCAGATCCTCGGTCTTGTCCCAGCCAAGGCACGGGTCTGTGATGGACTTGCCAAAGACGCCGTCGCCGACCTTCTGCGCACCGTCCACCAGATAGCTTTCGATCATGAAGCCCTTGACCATGTGGCGGATATCCGCATTGTGACGGCAGCAGTGCAGCACCTCCGAAACGATACGGGGCTGCTCCAGATACTGCTTGCCGGAGTTGGCGTGATTTGTGTCCACGATGACTGCCGGGTTGACCAGCTCCTTCTCCGCATACAGACGATGGGTGTGGAGCAGATCCTCATAGTGATAGTTCGGCAGAGATTCGCCATGCTTGTTGACGTAGCCACGCAGGATCGCATGAGCCATCGGATTGCCGGTGGTGCGTACCTCCCAGCCACGGTACAGGAACGTATGGCTCGACTGCGCCGCATAGATGGAATTGAACATGACTGACAGATCGCCCGATGTCGGGTTCTTCATGCCTGCCGGGATATCCATGCCGGACACCGTCAGACGGTGCTGCTGATCCTCGACCGATCTTGCACCGACTGCCACATAGGACAGCAGGTCGGACAGGTACCGGTAATTCTCCGGGTACAACATCTCGTCCGCACAGGTAAAGCCCGTTTCCTCAATGGCACGGCGGTGCAGCTTGCGGATGGAGATGAGACCTTCGAGCATATCCTCTGCCTTGGTCGGGTCAGGCTGATGCACCATGCCCTTGTAGCCGGTGCCGTTGGTACGGGGCTTGTTGGTGTAAATGCGGGGAATGATGAGGATCTTGTCTGCCACCTGCTCCTGCACCTTGGCAAGGCGGTGGATATACTCCATCACTGCATCCTCACGGTCAGCCGAGCAGGGACCGATGATGAGAGCCAGCTTGTCGCTCTCGCCGGAAAAGATGCGTGCGATCTCCTCGTCACGCTGCTTCTTGACAAGCTCAAATGCCACAGAGATCGGGTAGTCCTTCTTGATCTCCTGTGGGATCGGGAGCTTGCGGATGAATTCCATTGACATAAAAATGACCTCCATACAATGCATCCGTCATGGCTTAAAGGATGCTATTTTCAGTTTGTTTTCGATACTTTTATAGTATAGCATATTTTCCAGCAAATGTCAAGAAAAAGATACAGCGCAGGCAAAGCTTACCTGCGCTGTCAGCTTATCGATAAAATCTATTTTGCCGCCTACAGGCGGCAGGAAAAACAATTCAAGACGAAAGAAGGGGCACTTTTTTTGCAAAAAAGTGCCCCTCTTCCAAAAACAGTCCACTGGACTGTTTTTGAAATTCACCCCTGAAAAAAGCGCAGCATTAGG
>CACXGK010000205.1 GCA_902767115.1 uncultured Ruminococcus sp. | reverse complement strand
CGAAAATCCCGATGCGACCCTCAGCCGGTGCGTTCCCTACGGCTTTCAGAAGGACGAGCATATCTTCCAGAACGGCGATATGATCCTTTCGACCGCACAGAACAGCTATACCGTCTTTGCCGGCGACAATTACGAAAATCTGCTGCTCGGCTCCATCAGCTACGACGTCCCGGTCGGAACGCAGCTCGAAATTTGTCCTGAGGCAGATCAGAAAAAGCTTGCACGGCTCCTTGGCGGCGAGCAGGAACGTATCGTGCAGTTTCCGCAGTCGGCGGCGTTCGGTTCGATGTACTTCGGTGACGAGGAGGGACTTTCCCGGCGTGCCGAGGCGGCTGTGCTCTCGGCAAGCGGCTACACCGACTTTGCGTACAAGACCTACACGCAGGTGCCGGATACCGAGGTGTTCCACCACATCGAAGGGCTGTTCTCCGACCTGACGGAGGGCTTTGACGCCCGGACTGCCACCCCGGCAGAGACTATGATCGTCCTCGAAAAGATGCGCGCCCGCCTGTGCGCCAATGTCACCTATTCCCTCTCCCCCGGCAAAACGCCGCCCGGTGAGGATTACGTGGGGTACTTCCTGCTCGACAACCAGAAGGGCTACTGCACGCATTATGCCACCGCCGGAACTTTACTGGCGAGAATGGCTGGCATCCCGTCCCGTTACTGCGAGGGGTACCTCGTGGACGGCTCGGCGCTGACTGAATCCGGTTCCGGCGAGGACTTGCGCTATCAGGCGAAGATTCTCGACAGCAATGCCCATGCATGGACGGAAATTTATATCGAAGGGTTCGGGTGGATCCCGTTTGAATTCACGTTCTCGTACTTCACACCGCCAGAGCTTCCGACCGAAGCCGAGACCGAACCGCCGACCGAAGGCTTTAGTGAGGACCCCACGGAAGCCGAACCAGAGACCCAGCCGGAAACGACAATGGTTCCGGTTCCCGTTGCGACCGAGCCTGTCACACAGGAGGTGCCGGAGGTCACGGAGCCGGAAATGAACTGGACACCCGTCCTCATTTCGCTTGCCTGCGTGATTTTCGTGGGAGGCATTCTGCTGACGTTTGTTCTGCTGCGGCGCAGGGCGCTCGACAAACGCATGGTCGCACTCTCTGACCCCATCGGGGATGCATCCGCCCGGTACGCATGGCAGCTCTTGCTTGACCGCATGGCATACTGCGGCGTCAATGTCCACGCACCGAGCACGGACGCCTTGCAGGGCGAAATGCAGAGCAAGTGCGGCAAATTCCTCACGGAGCGTGAGATCCACTATATCCTGCGCTGCGGCACCAAGCTGCGGTACAGCCCACGGGGTTTGAAGGAGGCGGAACGGGAATTTCTCATCGCCGCCCTCGACAAGCTCACCCACAACATCTATGAAGCTGCGAATCCTTTGGAAAAGCTCTGGCTCAAATGGTTCCGGCATTATCTGTAATGGAGGTCATCACTATGAATCAGCCCACCAAAAACCAATTCCTTGCAAGCTGCCTGTCCTATGTCGTGACACTGGCGCTGGGTATTCTCTTTACCGCAAAGCCCGATATTCTCGTCACTATCTGCCTCTACGCCGGCATTGCCCTGCTCGTGGCTGCCGCAGGGCTCGTCATTGCGTACTTCGTCAAGAAGCGTGAGATTGCTGTGCTCATGGTGTATGGCATCATGGCGGCGATCGCAGGCGTTTTGCTCATCATTCTGCCGGGTCTGCTCAAATTCCTCATCCCGATCTTCTTCGGCGCATGGATTTTGCTCAGCTCGGTTTCGGGTATGTACCGGAATTTCACCTTCCGGTCGGATCATCATTTCTGGTGGATCGGGCTCATCCTCAGCACGCTGGGCGCAGGGCTTGGCATTTACATCATCACCCGACCCATGACCGTGATGGACAGCACCATCCGGCTCATCGGCATTGCGCTCATCGTGTTTGCGGTGCTGCGGCTCGTGTCGCTGTTCATGGCGAGACATTACTTCACGGCGCCCTCGACCGGTGACGTCATTGACGTGACCCCCCACAAGGACTGACGGGCATGGGATTTCAGGTCAATTTCGGGAATGCCGCCTTTGCGGTGCCGGGGGCAGTGGTCGATCATTTTATCCGGCTCGCCGGCGAAAAAGAGCTCAAGGTTCTGCTGTGCGTCCTGCGCCGTCCGGAGGAAACCATCACGGCGGACAGCGTGGCGGCTTACCTGCATATCGATACGGAAGCGGCACAGGAAGCGCTCGATTTCTGGGTGCAGGCGGATGTGCTGCGCCGTGGGGAGAGTGCCCCGGCGGCAAGCTTTAGCTTTGCGGTGCCGGCGGCAAGTACGCCCGTGCAGGAGGCAGCGCCGGCTGTGGCGCCTGTGACAACACCTGCTGCGGCGGAAACGCCTTTGCTCGATATTTCGCCGGTTTCCTCGCAGCGTTCCAGCCGGGAGATCAAGCTTGACCCCAGTGAGATCGCCGCTGCGGTGGAAGGCTCACAGGAGCTCTCCGACCTGTTTTCGCTCGCTGAAAAGACCCTCGGCAAGCCCCTCAATCACATGGAACAGCGCTCCCTGATCTGGATGTGTCAGTACCTCAATATGCCGGGTTCGATTATCCTCATGCTGCTGGAGTACTGCGTTTCGATCGGGAAATACAGCATTTCCTATGCCGAATCCATCGCCATCCGCTGGCAGTCCGAGGGCATCACCAAGCTGGAGGATGTGGAGAGCGTGCTCCAGCAAATGGCAAAGGAGCAAGGGTTTATCTCCGAGCTGCGGCGGCGCTTTGAGATGAAGCGCTCCCCTACCAGCAAGCAGAAGGCGTATATCGACCTCTGGCAGAAGGCTGGGTATTCCATGGAGCTGATCGGGTACGCCTACGAGATCACGGTCGAGAACATCGAAAAGCTCGATTTCAAGTATATCAACACCATCCTCGAAAGCTGGGCTGTGAACGGCGTCAAGGACGTTGCGGCGGCGCAGGCTCTGCGTGAGCAGCCCAAGGAGAACCGTGCCAAGAAATCCGCCCGGCAGGAGCCGATGTCCCAGCATGAGGTGGATGAGATGAACGACTACCTGAGCGTGGTCAACCGATTCAAGGAGGACGAAACAGATGAATGAGCAGATCTTTCAGCAGGCTTTGCTGAACGTGCAGGCACGGCGGATGCAGGCAATCTCCGAGCACGACCGCCGTTACGCAGAGGTCAATGCCAAGATCCCACAGATCGCTGAGATCAATTCCCAGCTCGCACAGACCGGCGCACGGATCTTTGGCATGATGCAGCAGGGACAGGCAAGCGAGGCGCTGCTCGATTCCATGCGACAGGAAAACTTAGAGGCGCAGCGCATCTGCAAGCAGCTTCTCGAAGCGAATGGCTATCCGGCGGATTACCTCGACCTGCACTACTCCTGTGAGAAATGCAGCGACACCGGGTACTTTGGCGGCGTGTACTGCGACTGCTTACAAAAGGAGATCGCTGCCGCCGCCATCCGGAAAATGAATGAGTCGGCGCAGCTTCAGCTTTGCAGCTTTGACCAGTTCTCGCTCGACTATTATAAAGGTCGGGTCACGGAGCAGGGCGAGGACTGCTTTGCTGTCATGCGGCGCATCCTGACGGCTTGCCAGACGTATGCGGCGAACTTCTCGCTCGAATCCCCAAGCCTTCTGTTCCTCGGCAGAACGGGTCTTGGCAAGACGCACCTGTCCCTCTCCATCGCACGGGAGGTGCTCTCCAAGGGGTATGACGTCATTTATGACTCCATCATCAACCTCCTCGAACAGGTCGAGAAGGAGCATTTCGGGCGTGACAAGTCCGATCTCGACACGCTCGGTCTCCTGCTGAATGTCGATCTGCTCATCCTCGACGACCTCGGCACCGAGTTCAATACGCCGTTCTATGTGTCGGCAGTGTATAATATCATCAATTCCCGCCTGAACCGGGGACTGCCGACCATCATCAGCACCAACCTCGATTTCATCGGGCTCAAAAAACGGTACGAGGAACGCATCGTGTCCCGGCTGTTTGCCGTGTACGAAACGATGCACTTCATCGGTGCAGACATTCGTTTGCTAAAGAAGAAAAACAGCAAGTCGCTCATCTGAGACACGTTCCCCCACATGGATTGTCCGGCAGCACGGGTCTGCTGCTGCCGGATTCCACAAAAGTCCGCAGGCATGGGAAAATTACTGATTGGAAATCATTTGGTAAGTTTTGGACATACCATATCTTGTGGTTTGAAACAAATGTTCCGATTTGGGAACATTTTTCTTTTTACCTGCCGGAAGTTCGGCGAAATATTGGGGTTCGTGTGGTTTTTGGTGAATGTTGCATAGATTTGAACATGGGTTATTGTGCAGGATTACGATTGACAATGGCTCGAATTTCTTGTATACTTAGATATAGCGTCTGACAAAAGGCACAAGATATTGTATTTCAACCGGAGGGATAATTATGCTGATGTATGTTACGAAGCGTGACGGCAGAAAGGTGCCGTTCAACGTCGAGAAGATCATCAATGCCATCTTTAAGGCGGCAAAGGCAGTCGGGGGTACGGATTACGAGGAAGCTGCCAAGGTGGCTGAGGAAGTCTGCCGTATGGCGGAAACGCAGTTTGGGGATACGCCTTCCGTCGAGCAGATCCAGGATCTCGTTGAGAAAGTGCTGATCGAACGTGGTCACGCACAGACTGCAAAGGCATATATCGTCTACCGTTACGAACGGACACGCTCCCGTGAGATGAAAACCAACCTCATGAGCGTGCTCAACGAGCTGACCTTCCATTCGGCAAAGGACAGCGATATCAAGCGTGAAAACGCCAACATTGACGGCGATACCGCTATGGGCACCATGCTCAAATACGGCAGCGTTTCGGCAAAGGAATTCTATGAGCTCTACGTGCTCAAGCCTGCCCATGCCGCTGCGCACAAGAACGGCGATATCCACATCCACGATCTCGATTTTCTGACGCTGACCACCACCTGCTGTCAGATCGACCTGCTGAAGCTGTTCCACGGCGGTTTCTCCACCGGTCACGGCTTCCTGCGTGAGCCGAACGACATCGCAAGCTATTCCGCACTCGCCTGCATCGCCATCCAGTCTAACCAGAATGACCAGCACGGCGGTCAGAGTGTTCCGAACTTCGATTACGCCATGGCAGAGGGCGTGCGCAAGACCTATGTGGCTCGCTACAAGCAAAATCTGTCCCGTGCCATCGAGCTGCTCACTGAACGTGATGATGCCGAGGAATTTGCAAATGACCTCGTGACGACCCTCTCCGCACAGGGTTTTGCACCTGTCCTTGCCAACGACAACGGCTTTGAGGACAAGGCGGCTGCGTTCCTCCAGGAAAAGCTGCCGGCTGAGATGGTATCCCATATCCTCGATTTCACCTCAAAGCACGCCCGCAAGGAGACGAACCGTGCCACCTATCAGGCAATGGAGGCTCTCATCCACAACCTCAACACCATGAACAGCCGTGCCGGTGCGCAGACACCGTTCTCCTCCATCAACTATGGTACCGATACCTCCCCGGAGGGCAGAATGGTCATCGAGAATATCCTCCTTGCCAACGAAGCAGGTCTCGGAAACGGCGAGACTCCCATCTTCCCGATCCACATCTTCAAGATCAAGGACGGCATCAACTACAACCCCGGCGACCCCAACTACGACCTGTTCAAGCTGGCGTGCCGTGTTTCCGCAAAGCGCCTGTTCCCGAACTTCTCGTTCATCGATGCCCCCTATAACCTGAAATACTACAAGCCCGGCGATTACCGCACGGAGATCTCCTATATGGGATGCCGTACCCGTGTTATCGGCAACGTGCATGACCCGTCCCGTGAGATCGTGACCGGCAGAGGCAACCTGAGCTTTACGTCCATCAACCTCCCCCGCCTTGCCATCAAGGCTGACCACGATATCGACAAGTTCTATGCGTCCCTCGACGAGATGATGGATCTTGCCATTGACCAGCTCAAGGATCGCTTCCGCATCCAGTGCTCCAAGAAGGTGCGCAATTTCCCGTTCCTGATGGGGCAGGGCATCTGGATCGACTCCGAGAAACTCTCCCCCGACGACAGCGTTGAGGAGGTGCTCAAGCACGGTACCCTCTCGGTCGGCTTTATCGGTCTGGCAGAGACCCTCAAAGCCCTCATCGGTGAGCATCACGGTGAGTCCGAGCGTGCAAGAGCCCTCGGTATCCAGATCATCTCCCGGATGCGTGCAAGACTGGACGCCGAGGCACAGAAAACCAAGCTCAATTTCTCGCTCCTGGCTACCCCGGCAGAGGGTCTGTCCGGTCGTTTCGTCCGCATGGATGCAAAGAAATTCGGCATCATCCCCGGCGTGACCGACCGTGCGTATTACACCAATTCCTTCCATGTGCCGGTGTACTACCCGATCAGTGCGTTCGAGAAGATCCGCATCGAGGCACCGTATCACGAGCTGACCAATGCCGGTCATATCAGCTATGTCGAGCTCGACGGCGATCCGCTGCAGAACCTCGAAGCATTCGAGAAGATCATCCGCTATATGAAGGAGTCCGGCATCGGCTACGGCTCCATCAACCACCCGGTTGACCGTGACCCGGTTTGCGGCTATACCGGTATCATCGGCGACAAATGCCCGATGTGCGGCAGACCGGAGAAGGATCACAACCGCATCGGCTTTGAACGAATCCGCCGCATCACCGGCTACCTCGTCGGCACCCTCGACCGCTTCAACGACGCCAAGCGTGAGGAGGTCGAAGACCGTGTCAAGCACGGTGCGTGCTGCTCGCCGACGGGTGATTGCTGATAATTAGCCACATTTTACCATCCCCCTATCTGCTATGGATAGGGGGATATCATGTATGTAACTTGCGGGTGCAGGGCGGTCACCGCCCTGCCGAGGGAGGTTTAGGAGGGGCGAGAAGCCCCTCCTAATCGCCCGTCAGGGCGAAAAAAGGAGGTCACTATCATGCTTGATCTGTTTGGAATGGTCAATGATTCGATCGTGGACGGCCCCGGACTGCGGTTTGCGGTCTTTGTGCAGGGGTGTCCGCACAACTGTCCGGGGTGTCACAATCCGGACAGCCACACATTCGGGACGGGGACGAAAACCGAGATTTCGGAGATCCTCGCACGCATTGAGGGCAATCCCCTGCTTGACGGCGTGACATTCAGCGGCGGCGAACCGTTCTGTCAGGCGCAGGAGCTCGCCGTGCTCGGAAAAAAAATCAAGGAAATGGGGCTGAACCTCATTTCCTACACCGGGTACACCTTCGAGTATCTTTATGCGCACCGGGACGAAAACGGCATCGGGGAATTGCTCGATGTGCTCGATTTCCTGATCGACGGGCCCTTTGTCGAGGCGCAGAGAAGCCTGGAGCTGCGCTTCCGGGGGAGTGCGAACCAGCGCATTCTCGACGTTCCGGCAAGCCTTGCGGCTGGGAAAGCGGTCGAGGGGACGCTGTGAATTATACCTACATCCTGCTGTGCGCTGACGGGACGCTCTATACCGGCTGGACGAATGACCTCGACAAGCGCCTTGCCGCCCACAACGCCGGCAAGGGTGGCAAGTATACCCGTTCCCGGCTGCCCGTCCGGATGGTCTACGCCGAGGTACACGAGGACAAACGGGATGCCCAGCGCCGGGAATACCAGATCAAACAACTCACCCGGAAGGAGAAGCTGGCACTCCTTGACACGGATGCCAATGTGATTTTGAATCATGAATAATTTCTGAATAAGTTTGCAAATTGGCGGAATTTCACGGTTTCATGCTTTTGAGAGGTGAATTTCCGCTTTTTTAGCCTTGTTAAACATAGTTTTATTCTGTTTCGGATAGTTTAGGTCATTGATTTTCTGTATAATTATTGATAAAATATACAATATAGACATCATGCGTTCACAAATAGAAGGGGGTTTTATGCATGAAATCGTTTAAGAACCGTCTGCTCGGCTTTTTGACCGCCTGCTCGATGATGCTCAGCGGTGCATCCGCCGGTGCATTCTCCCAGACGGCAAGCGCTGCACAGGCAAACTGGAAGTTTGACTTCGGAAACGGCGGCGTTTCGTCCGGCTACACGGGCGTGGATGCCGGGACAGGCTACAGCGCAAGCCTCGGCTACGGCTTTGCACAGACCGGCAATGTCGGCAATGTCAACGCCGGCGGCACCGGTGCCGGCAGCGATGCGGTGCAGTTTACGTCCGACGACGGCGCCAACACGTTCAACGTCGATCTGCCCAAGGGCTTGTATGAGGTCACTGTCACCGTCGGCAACGCTCCACGCTGCTCCATTAAAATGGAGGGGATGCTCCAGATGATGAACCTCACACGCCTGAATGCGACCGAAACCGTACAGCTTCCTGTCACGGACGGTACGCTCAATATTCAGGCTGTGACCGGCATCAAGAACGGACAGCGCTCCATTTCTGCCGTCGAGATCCGGCAGCTCAATGACACCGGCGTGATGAATCCGCACCTCTGGATCTGCGGCGACTCCACCGTTGCCAACTACTACAACCAGGCGGATACCGCCCAGCACGGTTGGGGGCAGATCATCGGCAATTACCTCAAGGGAACGCCGGCGGAGGGCTATGTTGTCCGCAATATGGCGACCTCCGGTCAGTACGCCAAGGGCTTTGTTGCCGGCGGTCAGTTCGATGCCATCGAGACCTACGGCAAGACCGGCGATATTTATGTCATCGCCATCGGCATCAATGATACCAACTATTCCAACGGCGATGAGTACACGCAGGTCGTGACCGATATGGTGCAGCGTGCCAAAAAGAAGGGCATGAGCGTGTATCTCGTCAAGCAGCAGGGCAGACATCAGGATTACAACCGTACCTCTCCCCTGCCCGGCAGATGGTTCGGCGGTCAGCTCGATACGGTCGGCGCTGCCGAGAACGTCCCTGTGCTCGACCTCTTTACGGCTTGGCAGGATTTCGGATACAGCATCGGCGGCTATGACGCTATGACGCCGTATTACGCTGCGGATGACGACCTGCACCAGAGTCTCAAGGGCTCCACAAAGCTTGCAGAGCTCATGGCGCAGCTCCTCTTTGCGGCGCCGCCTGCAGAGGCTGGTGCGCCGCTTGAAGGCGAGCCAGAACACTTCATGCTCCGCAACGGCAGCTCCGGACAGTATCTCGCCATCGAGGGCGACATCGCCTCCGGCTCCAATGTGGCTCAGGATGCGGCTCCCGGACTGAGCGACAAGTCCGCTGTCTGGAAGGCGGTTGCCGACGGCAACGGCTACTACCGCATCGTCAGTCTGGCGAACGAGGAGCTTTACCTCGACGTCACCGGCGGCAAGGCGACAGACGGCACCAATATCGGCGTCTGGATCGACAGCGGCTCGGATGCACAGCTTTTCAGCTTTGTCAAGCAGGCGGACGGCAGCTATATCCTCAGCACCAAGGCTTCTGCCGGCAAGAGTGCGGTCGAGGTCAAGGATGCTTCCAACGAAAGCGGAACCAATATCCAGGAGTGGGGCAGGAACGGCCATGCGTGCCAGACCTGGTTCCTGGACTGGGTGGATATCCCGGAGACTGAAGCGCTGACGGTCGGCGACCTCAATGGTGACGGCGAGATCGACGTGTTCGATGAAACGCTCATGAAGCGTGCGCTTCTGGCACAGGACGCCGCAGAATCTACACTAAAGGCAAGTGACGTGACCGGCGATGCGTCTGTTGACACCACCGACCTCGTGGCAATGCACAAGTTCCTGCACAACCTCGACAAGCTCCCGGCTTACGCACTCGGCAAGCGTGTGTTCTACGGCGCCGATCAGGCAAGCTCCCGTGGTTACTACGAGGATACCAATGCAGGCTTTACGCACGGCAAGTACCTCAATCTCGACAACAATATACACAGCTTTACCGATTTTGCGGTGGATGTGCCGGTCGATGGCAATTACCTGTGTACCCTGCGCATCGCCAACGGCAGCGATTCCAACCGTCAGATGAAGGTCGAAGTCCCCGGCAATGAAGGCTTCTGGGTGCTTGACTTTCTCACCACCGGCGCATGGACAACATGGGAGGAACGTGCCATCGTTCTCCCCCTCAAGGCTGGCAGCAATTCCGTGCGTCTGACCTCCATGACAGCAGACGGCGGCCCCAATATCGATTACCTGCGCACAGAGCTCACGGATGAGCCGGTGCCGGATATCTACACGCCGCCGGAGGTGCCGGAAACACCGGCTGCCGGTACGATCGTTTACATCGCCGGCGACTCCACCGTGCAGACCTACAATGCTCGTGCCCGTGAGCAGAACGGCGGTCCCATCCAGGGCTGGGGCGCATTCCTCGCAGATTACATGACGGAAAACGTGACCATTTCCAACCAGGCGATCGCAGGACGTTCGTCCAAGAGCTTCTACGATCAGGGACGGCTCCAGACCATCCTCGACAGCATCAAGGAGGGCGATTACCTGCTCGTGCAGTTCGCCATCAATGACGCCGGAAAGTCCAATGCAGAGCGCTATGCGCCGGTTTGCGGCAATGTCGATAACCCGGCATCCGGTTCCTATGAGTGGTACATGACGCAGTACATCACCGGCGCTCAGGCAAAGGGCGCAACCCCCATCCTCGTGACCACCACCCTCAGCGCCAAGTCCTACTCGGACGGCAAGTTCGTTGGCAGCTACGGCGACTACTGCAACGCCTGCAAGCAGCTCGCTGCAAAGTACAAGTGCCCCATCATCGACCTGAATACCCTCATGGTCAACCACTACAACAGCGTCGGCTTCGACACCGCTTACAGCTACCACATGGCGGCAGTCGTTGAAGGCAGCACTGACTTCACGCACTTCAACGACGACGGCGCCAAGGTCATTGCAGGGCTCGTTGCAAATGCGATCAAGGGACTTGGAATCGGGCTTTCGGGGGAAGTGAAGTAACAGCACGGTTTCCGACAAAGCTTCAAATGATATAGTGACAAATACAGCCCTCCGGCTTGATTGCCGGAGGGCTGTGGTGTTTGCGTAAGAGTCAGGATTTTTGTCGGCTTGCAGCCGACTTAGGGGCTTTGCCCCTAAACCCCACCAGAGGGCTCTGCCCTCTGGACTCCCGGCAGGACTATGCAGCCCTGCACCCGCAGTTTTGAGTGATGTGTAAAATCTTCGTTTTTCACATTCCTCACGTTTCCCCAAAAATACAAGCAAGGGCGTCGGCGGCATTCATGGACTGGAGCCCCTCCGGGTCGGTCAGGAAGTTTTGCGTATCCCAGCGGAATCTGCCGCAATCGGCAGTCGGGCGGTCAAAATAGCTTGTGGGCTGGAGCGTGATCTTGTAGCGCTCACACCAGCCGGGATAGTAACGCTCCATGTAGGTCTTGGCAAGCTGGTATGCCTGACAGCTTGCAGAGGCGCCCACAGCTCCGATCTGGACGCCGCCGCCGGGTTGTCCGGCGTAGCTGTAGGACGGGGTGCTGTGGGCGATCACCACGCTGCCATCCGGGCAGGTGCCGATTACAATGTAGACGTGCCCCTTCTTGCTGATGATGTCGCCGGGGCAAAGGGCTTCACCGCCGCTGGTGGGCTTGGGGTAGTCATGGAGCCAGTCGCCCCAGCCGTAACCGGCATAGCGCCTTGCCATCTGGGTGGACTTGCCGCCGTAGCTCGGCAGGTCGTCGATGTCGTGGAGCGTGTTGTAAACCGCCCAGCTGACGTAACCGGAGCAGTCCAGTCCGGCGTAATGGTACTGGTTGAAGCCGCCGTAGGGGTAGAAGCTCTTGGTCGGCGTGGGATTTGAGGTGTTGCCGTAGTTGTCACGATAGGTGTAATTCTGATCCTGCTCCTGCCAGAAACGCACCCAGTCCGGCTGCACGCCGATCTTGCGGCTTGCCCAGCCGCCGCCGTCGTCCTGCCAGTTCCAGCCGCCGCCGAACATATACAGCGTCGTGCCGACCGGCTCCATGGCGGTTTGCAGGAAATTGCGCAGGGTCATGACGCCCGGTGTGCCGGAAATGGGCGGCGTGTAGGTCGGCAGACCGGTCTCGGTCTCCTGCGCACTCACGATCTGCCCGTTCTCGACGGTCAGCGTAAAGTGGTACTGCACCTTGAGCAAATTCTGGATGGCGTAGGTGCGCTCGCCGGCTTCGTCGGTTTCGGAGTTGTCGATGGTGTAGAGCTGCTCGGTGTCGTCCACCAGAAAACGGTACTGGAAGCTGTCGGCGTTTGCAAAGGTCGTCTGCGACTTGCCCCAGTCCTTGACGCCCAGGAACACGGCGTCCACGGTCTGGATGTCGGCGGTCAGATAGCTGTCGAAGGTGAGCCTTCCGCCGGCGCCGGTGTAGGCGGCATATGCCAGAATGACCTGTGCATCCGAGGCGTTCACCAGCCCGTCGCCGTTGACGTCGTAGAGCGCCAGTACGGTCTCGTCCGGGGCAGTCCCCTGCGCACCGGATTCGGCAGCGAAAATGAGCACCTGTGCGGCGTCGGATGCGTTCACAGCGCCGGAATCGTCCGTGTCACCAAGCGCTGCGGCTGCCGGAACGGCTGCGAACTGCAAAATGGTCAGAAATGCCGTCAATGCGGCAAAAATGGATTTGTGTTTCATGGATATTCCCTCCCTACAGATAGTATAACATATTTGGGGGCGTTTGTCCAGTGAAAATAAACAGAGAGTTTATGGAATCAATGTCAGCAATTGAATGTCATTCAAAACTGCGGGTGCAGGGCTGCATAGTCCTGCCGAGGGTGGTTTAGGAGGGGCGAGGCTGTGTTACATCCTGGCACAGCACTGCTCGTCTTCGTACAGCATCCAGACTCATCCTCGGTCGCAGCCCCTCCTAAGTCGGCGCAAGCCGACAAAAATTCTGAGATTATATCAGATTTTTTCACCAAAAAGGCTTGACAAAAGAGCCGGCTTGTGGTATAATAGATATGTTGCTGAAATGAATGCTTGTGTAGCACAGCTGGTAGTGCAGCTCATTCGTAATGAGCAGGTCGCTGGTTCGAATCCGGTCACAAGCTCTCTGGGAAAACCGTCTGGCTTTGGGGTCAGGCGGTTTCTTTGTTGGCGAAATGAGCAAGGCAAAGGGCGGAATCACGATGAAAAATCCCTATCACAACAAGAATCTCCACCGCAAGGTCAAGCTTGACCTGCAATGCGTCAATCTCAGCATGGGGGCGCTGATCGTCACGGTCGTGCTGTTCACCACGGCTGTCGTGCTGACGTGGCGGTCACGCTACATTCAGTATCACGAGCTCGATGCGGTGCGCATCCCGTTTCGGGAGCAGCTCTTTCAGGAGCATCCGGTCAGCGTGATTGTATCGATCATCTCGCTGCTGCTGTTTCTCTTTTTCGAGTCGAATGTGCATACGTGGCGGATTTTGCATCATTTTCGTCCCTATTTCGGGAGCAAGGGGCTGAGCATTCCCCTTCTGGACGAGCAGGCGGACTGCAAGGCGTCACAATGGGAGGAGAGCCTGCACATTTACGCCACCCCGGAGCTGCTCATCGGCACCGAGTACGGCATGACGGCGATCCGGTATTACGACATCCAGGAAATTTACATCAAAACCGCCCGGTACCCCGACCTGGTGGGGTATGGCAAAAGTTCGCATTTCGAGCTCTGCCAACGGTACACCCTGATCGTGCGGAATTACCAGGGGGAGGCATTTGTCCTGTATCGGGGCGATTTTAACCCTGAAAAATGGGTCAGACCCATCATCGAGCAGCACTGTGATCCCGACGTCTGGAAGACCTTATTTCAATGAAAACGTCCTGTTCCCGGAAATTTTGGGGAACAGGACGTTTTTGTTTGGCTAACAGATGTCGGAAAGGCGGACTTCCGTCCATTCGATGCTGCGAAGGGCTGCCGGGTGCTCTGCCCAGACGGTGCAGAGATACCCCTGGTACCAGACCTGATGCACATGGCGCAGGAACACCGGGGCGCAGGTGTTGGCGGCGAGGACGGCGTCCGAGAGCCCGGTGCCAATGCATTTTCCATACGCCTCCTTGCGTGTCCAGAGCGAGGTGAAACGGGTCGGGCGTTCCGCCGGCGGCACTTTGCGGTAGAACGCCTGCTCCTGCGTGGCAAAGCCATCCACCAGCTCCGGTGCGTCTGACCGGCGTTCGCAGTCGGCGCCGATGCGTCCCATGTCGGAAATTGCCGCAAGGACGGCGCCTTTTGTGTGCGAGAGGCTGAAATGCAGCGCAGGATTGTCCGGGAGATAGGGCTTGCCGAAGCGGTGACGAGCGATGCGAAGTGCCTTGGGTTCGCATCCAAGGCGGCTGCACAGCGTGCAGCGCAGCAGTCTTTCGGCGCAAAGGCGCTCCACCCGGTCGGATTCCCGGCGAAATTGCAGGATAAACGCCTGCCGCTCTACCGGGAGAGTATCCATCCACGGCGCAATGTCAGAAAAGGACACCCCATGCGTTTGCAAAAACAGGAGCTTCATGCCAGCACACCGGGGAGCAGCACGGCAATGCGCACCACGCCGATCACGATCAGCACGGCGCTCGCAAGGCACTTGACGGTGCCTGCCAAAGACGGGAGCTTCCGGTAGAGCTTGCCGGAGAGAAAGCCTGTCATGGCGGCAAGCAGAATGATCGGCGAAACGGCATTTGCCGCCGTGAAGATCACGCTTACCACCGCACTTTCCACCGGATGCAGCGCCGCCGCATAGCCAAGCAGCATCAGAAACGGCGCACACGGCGTGATGCCGTACAGCGCACCGACTGCGACCGGCGTCAGGGTGTAGAAACGGCTGCGCTCCTGACAGCATTTGCCGGAACAGGGCTTCTTTGTTTGGCAGTGGGTCTTGATGATCGTCACGATGCCAACGGCGATGAAGGACAGATTCAGCAGCACGCTCACCCACTGCGCATACGCCGCCAGAACGTCCAGCAGAACGATCCTGCCGAGCATGGACGTGAGCAGACAGAGCAGCAGCACCGCCCCCATCTTGCCGGCGTAGAACAAAAGCAAGGGGCGGAAGGCTCGCCGGATGCCGTCTGAGATGAACAGCACGCAGGAGGACAGGAAGTAATTGATCTGCGGATTGCAGCCGAGTCCTGTCACAAGCATCGTCAGGCAGCAGGTCGCAAAGGTGTCAGACATTTTCACTCCCCAGGAGCGCAGCGCCGATCGCTCCGTTGAACTGCGGATACGACGCCACAAAAACATCCCGCAGCAGCTCCTCCTCGAAGGACTTGTGCAAGCCGATATTCAGGGCGCCGCCGCCGGTCATAAGAATGTCGCCGTTCATCTCGCTTTTCTTGATCATGCGCACCATGCGGCGTACCATCGAACGGTGCATCCCGGCAAGGATGTCACAGCGGTCGTACTTCCGGGCGATGAGCGAAATGATCTCCGACTGGGCGAACACCACGCACATACTGTTGATGTCGCAGGGGACTTTGCTCTGGAGGGACAGCGGTCCGATCTGGTCGATGGTGCCGGACGATGGTGCTTCCATTCCCGGATGCGGCGCAGCCAGCGCAGGGCGTTTTGCGAGGAACGGGAACGGAACAGCTCCATTTGCTTTTGCTTTCGCTGCTGCTCACGCTGTTCGGATGAAATCATGGGCGCTTCGCATCCTTTCTCTCTGGGATACCAAAAAACTTGCGGTGTGAGGAACGGTAGATCGTCCTGCCAAAGACGGTGATGTGCAGAGCACCGTTCTCCGGGCATTTCTTGATGCATTTGCCGCACAGCAGACACGCATGACAGGACAGATTCGACTTGTCACGCTCCTCGTAACCGTCTTGATGCCCATCGGGCAGGCTTCGTAGCAGGCGCCGCATTCGGTGCAGCTTCCGCAGTCCTTTTTGAGCTGGACAGTGCTCCATTTGCTCAGAAGTCCCACCAGAAATCCCAGCGGACAGATGTTACAGAAGAAACGCTCCTTGAAAAAGCTCATCACAAGGACAGCCACCGCTAAAATGCCGCTGACGTAGATGCTGTAACGGAAGCCTGCAAATGCAGGGGACGTCAGTGCTGCCGCCGGACAGAAATGGCAGTAATCCACGCCGAAGCATCCGATCAGGATGAAAATGCAAAACAGGATCGTGCGCAGCAGGCGCAAGCACCGGTAGGTCTTTTCGGATTGCGGGATGCCACGGATATGCAGAGCACAGCGGATGTCGGTCAGCATATCCTGCATCGTGCCGAGCGGACACACAAAGGCGCACAGCGACCTGCCGAACAGCAGAATGATGAGGACGATGCCCAGCGTAAAGCACACCATCCAGATCAGAACGTCTGCCACCGACCAGGACAGCGTTTCCATGTAGGACTGGTAGTCGGCGATGGTGTCCTTGTACTCGACGAGCATTTTGGACAGGTGGGATGCCGGATAGCAGACGCCGCAGATGAGGAACTGATCTTCATTCCAGCCGCAGGAGAATACCGGCACCTGTACACTCGGCACCTTGAAGCGCAGGATGTGATAGCCGAACGGGATGAGGATCATAAACAACACCTGGATAAAGCGCCGTACATAGCGGTATTGCAGCAAGCCGCCCGGTGCTTTGCGGCGCAGGGAGAAATCCCGGATGCGGACAGTCTCCGGCGCTTTCAGGCACATCACGGCTACGATCAGCAGTATCAGCAGGAACGCTGCACCGAAAATGCGGAATACCGGCTGCATGATGATGAAATGGGCGCCGGTAAAGATCGGATAGTCCTCCAGCACAAAGGTGAACCGGTAGACGTCTGTCCCCTCCGCATAGGTCAGGGTCACGCCATTGCGGATCTGGCGGTTGCGGATGCCGTGCAGTCTGCCGGCGGAGTCGGTCGTGACGGTCTGGGTGATTCCCTCGCTGTCGGTGCATTGCAATGCCGTATTCGCAAGCGGCTTGCCGTTCATGCAGACGATGGTGTCGTAGTCGTGCAGGATCTCCTTGATGTGGCGGTACACCTCAAAGGGCATGACCTCCTGCCCGTACAGACTTTCCTCGGCGAAATAGCCTTCGGTCTCAGCGGTGTCGGCTTTGGCGATGTCGTGGATGGTGACGGTCTTGCCGTCGATGATCTCGGTGGAGGTGGTGACGGCGGCAAGGGAGATGTTGTACCCCTCCGGGAGCTTGTCGCCATTCCGGAGCGTGATCTCCCTGGCTTTGCCGTTGGCGTCGATCGCAAAGAGCGTCACATCGGCACCGCCGGTGCAGAGCGTCATCTGGTTGAGGGACAGCTCGAAATGCAGCGGGATACCAGGCGTATCGTCCTGAAAGTACTGCCATGTTTCATCATACAGATGCACAGTGAAGCTGTCCGCAAACAGGGCAAGCAGCACTAAGACCGCACCGATCACAAGGGTCACGATGCGCATTGTTTTTTCACGCATGGTCTTTTCCTTTCGTTCTGACTTTGTGGCGCAGGATCTCGCTGAAGGCTTCCAGGCGGATGCGGAGCGGCTCCATGTCGTTGTTGTAGTAGTCCGTTTCCAGGCGGATGAGCGGCAGCTCCAGTTCCTCGGCGGCGGCTTCAAACAGCGGCAGGTCGAAATCTGCCCCGATATGCCCCTTGAACACCACATACACGATGCCGTCCGGTCTGACCTCCCGGAGCATTCTCCGGAAGGCGGTCTCCATCCGGGTGCGGTCGATGCGTGAGGGGGCGTAAAGGTCGGTATAGAAGCCCTCTGCACACGATTTCACCATTTCCCTGCCGTGGGGCAAAGGCGCATTTTGCACCGGGCGGAACATTGCCTGGTAATGGTAGGCGATGGTGAGTCCGCTTTTTTCGATGAGATAGGGTATCTTGAAATTCGGCGCAAAGATCGGCGAGCCCATCAGGCAGACGGTGGGGCGGCTGTCATTTGGTGCGGCGCCGTCGGCAAGGCGCAGAAGCTCCCTGTGCCAGCGCTCCCGGTCGTTGGTGTAGCAATAGCTGTTGGCAAGGAGCATCGAAGCGCTGCGAGCACCGGCGGCATCAGGATGCCGTAGAGCAGAAGCAGCGGAGAATAGTAGTTTTCGACTGCCGGAACGGAGTAGGGTCCGATGACGCTTGCGGTCAGCATTCCACGCCCGATCGGGCTGAAGCCGACTGCCGTGCCGATCACGCCGCCAATGAACGTGACCACCACAGGAAGCGTGATGTAGTGGGCGAGAATTTTCTGGCGATGCACGCCCATTGCGTACAGTGCGCCGATGAATTGGCTTTCGTTTTCGATCGTGCTGATGACGAACACCGAGCAGATATACGCAAACAGCACCAGAATGATCGCACCGGCAATGTAGCCGCCAACGTGGTACATCCCGACCTTGGCAAGCGATGCGCCGATGCGGGGGTTGGCTTCACGCTGGACGAAGGAGGTGATGTTGTGGAAGTCGATGTCGGCGGCTTCATCGATGAAGTCGAGGAGGTCGTCCCGGAATTCATCCACGTTTTCGGAGATCTCACCGCTGCCGTCTGCGGCATCTGCGGCGCCGTCCACGTAGTCCGAGACCCCTTCCGCAAAGGAACGGGAGGCATCGAGCTGCTCTTTCAGGGCGGCAAACCGTGGGTCTGCGGCGGCAAGCGCATCCAGCACCTCGGCGTAGTTCTCCCTGGTGAGCGTGCCGGCGCCAACGGCTGCGGTGGTCTGGGATGCCTGCGAGAGGGCTGCGTCAAACATCGCATCCGCTGCGTCACGCAGGTCATTTCCGGCGTCGGAGAGGTCGTCCAGTCCGCTGTGCAGATCGTGCAGGGCATCGGAGAGGTCATTGACGCCGTCTACGCTGCTGTCACGCTTTTCATACACACGGTCGAGCAGCTCCTGGACATAGACGTTCTCCACGTCCTCGTGGTCGAAGTCGAAGTCGTCTGTCAGCTTTTTGAGCTCCGAATGGGTCATGCCCTCCGGGAGGGTGTAGGTGTAGAGGTATTCCTCCGAGCTGTCGGCAGATGCCGCCTGCAATGCCTTGTACCCGGCATCCGTGACAAAGGCAATGCCGAAATGCTCCGCATTGGCGGCGGTATCGGTGAAATTCTCCAGCAGGAAGTCATAGTCCGGGGCAACGCCCAGGGCTGTGATCGTCAGGGTCTTTCCGGAGAGCCAGACCGTGTCACCGACTGCATAGCCGTGGGCGGCAGCATAGCTGCTCTCCAGCATGATCTCAGAGGCATCCACGGGCGCTGTGCCGGCGTCGATGTGGGGCTTGTTGATCTGCTCACGGGTGCGGTAAATGCGCAGCTTCGAGCTGTCCTTTAGCGTGATATACTGCCCTCTATTGCAAAGCACAACAATGTTGTGCTTTGCAGGCTGCGCAGCAGCCGCCAAAGCCACTATGTGGCTTTGG
>CACXGK010000204.1 GCA_902767115.1 uncultured Ruminococcus sp. | reverse complement strand
TTTGTCGGCTTGCGCCGACTTAGGAGGGGCTCCTCGCCCCTCCTAAACCTCCCTCGGCAGGACTATGCAGCCCTGCACCCGCAGGTTGATTTCATCGAGGTGCAGGGGATCGCATCCCCTGCCGGGAGTCCAGAGGGCAGAGCCCTCTGGTGGGGTCAGGGGCAAAGCCCCTAATCGGACGTCAGTCCGAAAAAACAGCAGCACTATTATAAAGGAGTAAGGATTTATGAAATTAGGTATGGTAGGACTTCCGAATGTCGGAAAGAGCACACTGTTTAACGCACTGACCAACGCTGGCGCTCAGTCGGCAAATTACCCGTTCTGCACCATTGAGAAGAATGTCGGCGTGGTTTCCGTGCCGGATCCCAGACTCGATTATCTGGCGAAGATGTACGATCCCGACAGCTTCAAGCCGGCGACACTCGAATTTGTGGACATCGCAGGTCTGGTCAAGGGCGCTTCCAAGGGCGAGGGTCTGGGCAATAAGTTCCTCGCCGACATCCGTGAGGTGGATGCGATCGTTCACGTTGTCCGCTGCTTTGAGGATATCGATATCATCCATGTGGACGGCAATATCAATCCTGCCCGTGATATCGAGACCATCAATCTGGAGCTCATTTTCGCTGACCTCGAAATGGTGCAGCGCCGTATCGACCGTGCCAAGAAGCTCATGAAGGGCGACAAGAAAGCAGCCGTGCAGGTGGATTTCTTTGAGCGCCTTGCCGCACATCTGGAGGAGGGCAAGTCCGCACGTTCCTTTGAGATGACCGAGGACGAGCAGGCGTTCATGCATGACACGCCCCTTCTCTCCGCAAAGCCCGTCATTTATGCCGCAAACCTCTGCGAAGCCGACTTCACCGGCGATCTCGACAACCAGAAGCATTTCCAGGCGGTCAAGGCGATCGCCGAGGAGGAGCACGCTGCTGTGCTGCCCATCTGTGCGCAGACCGAGGCGGAAATTTCCGACATGAGCGACGAGGATAAGGCGATGTTCCTCGAAGAACTGGGACTTGAAGAATCCGGCTTGAACCGCATCATCCAGACCGGCTACAGCCTGCTGGGACTGATCTCGTTCCTGACCGCCGGCAAGCAGGAGGTGCGTGCATGGACGATCACCCGTGGCACCAAGGCTCCGCAGGCGGCTGGTAAGATCCACACCGACTTTGAGAAGGGCTTCATCCGTGCCGAGATCGTGGCATTCGACGACCTCGAAAAATGCGGCAGCATGGCGGCTGCCCGTGAACAGGGTCTCCTGCGCCTGGAGGGTAAGGAATATGTGATGCAGGACGGAGATATTGTGGAGTTCCGGTTTAATGTGTGATCGGCTTTGCAAATGACGCAAAGGTAAAAAATCAAAACTTCGAGGTGCATAAGCAGGCAGCCCAAATCTTTGATTTGGTGCTGATCGCTTATACAGAGTAGGGGATCGCATCCCCTGCCGAGGGTCAAGGGGCGAGAAGCCCCTTGCAGGGGTTTAGGGGGCAGCGCCCCCTAAGTCGGCGTAAGCCGACAAAAAGGAGTACACCACATGAAACAAGTCTATATCTTCACCGACGGTGCGTGTTCCGGGAATCCGGGACCGGGCGGATGGGGGACGGTGCTGCGCTTCGGGGAGCATGAGAAGGAGCTCTCCGGCGGCGAGGCAAGCACCACCAACAACCGCATGGAGCTCACCGCCGTCATCGAGGGCTTGAAGGCGCTCAAAGAGCCGTGCCTGGTCACCCTCACGACCGACAGCAAGTATGTTTGCGACAGCATTACCAAGGGCTGGGTCTATGGCTGGCAGAAACGGGGCTGGGTCAAGTCCGACAAAAAGCCTGCCCTCAATGTCGATCTCTGGGAGCAGCTTTTGCCGCTGCTGGAGAAACACAAGGTCACATTCGTCTGGGTCAAGGGTCACGCCGGACATCCGGAGAACGAACGATGTGATAGACTGGCGGTCTTGGAATCTCAAAAATACAAATAATGGCAAATTTAGCGTTTTTGACGCTATATCGCCGTAAATGCATCTCCTCGGTGTGAACCGGGGAGATTTTTTTTATTTTTTTCAAAAAATTTTTTCAAAAATTGCATCCAAACGTGCAATTTTTGCCGTTTTTTCACCATTTATGGAAGGAGGTTTACAGCGATGCAAAAAACAACGACCGAAAAGGTGCTCGCCGGACTCGAAAAGCTGGCATTCGGGAAATGCAATGATGCGGCGGCGCTCGTCTTTTCTGATGAGCTGCCTGCGCCGGATGTGCTCCGGCGGATGAATCTGTTCCATGTTTCATCCATCAAGCGTGACAAAGGGGGCGGTGTGGAGATCCACTTCTTCGACCGGCAGAAAGCACTGGAAGCACTCTATGCGTTCGCACGGGAGGACTCGGACGGACAGCAGGCGGCTTCCCTGTTCACGGCATTGTGCGGAGGGGATGCCGATGACGTTTAGACCCTTCTCTCCCAGACAGCGGCAAAGTCTGCGATGGTGGTGCGACCCCAAGCTCATGGCGTATGATGCCATCATCTGCGACGGGGCGGTGCGTTCCGGTAAGACGCTCTCGATGTCGATCGGGTTTGTTCTGTGGGCGCTGGCACGCCATCCGGGCGGCAGCTTTGCCATCTGCGGCAAGACCATCACTTCGATCGAACGCAATGTCGTTACACCCTTGCTGCCCGTGCTGCGGCAGGCAGGCTTTGGCATCCGGGAACAGCGTGCCAGACACCTTCTGGAGGTGTCTGCGTGCGGCAGGAATTGCCGGTTTTATCTGTTTGGCGGCAAGGACGAGGGCTCGGCGGCACTCATTCAGGGTATGACGCTCGATGGGGTTCTGTTCGATGAGGTGGTGCTGATGCCAAGATCCTTTGTGGAGCAGGCAATTGCCCGATGCTCCGGCGCCGATGCCAAGCTCTGGTTCAACTGCAATCCGGAGCATCCCTATCACTGGTTCTACCGGGAATGGATCTGCAAGGCGCAGGAAAAACGGGCGCTCTACCTGCATTTCACGATGGACGACAACCCTTCCCTCAGCGAATCCGTCAAGGCTCGCTACCGGCGGATGTACGGCGGCGTGTTCTATGACAGATTCATCCTCGGCAAGTGGACTGTTACGGAGGGTGTGGTGTATCCGATGTTCGACCGGGAACAGATGGTGGTGACAGAGCTGCCGGAGCACTTTGAACGGTACGTGATCTCGTGCGATTACGGTACCGTCAATCCCACCTCGATGGGGCTCTGGGGGCTTTGTGACGGCGTCTGGTACCGTATCCGGGAGTATTACTACGCCGCAAGGCGTGAGGGGATCTCCCGGACGGACGAGGAGCACTATGCCGGACTTGTCGCCCTTGCCGGGGGGCTGCCGATCGATTGCGTGGTGGTCGATCCGTCGGCAGCAAGCTTCATTGCGTGTATCCTGTCGCACAGGCAGTTCCGGGTGTGCAAGGCGGACAATGACGTCCTCACCGGCATCCGGCAGGTCAGCGACGTGCTCATGCAGGGACGGCTGCGGTTCCATGTGTCCTGTGAGGACATTCTGCGTGAGTTCACAGAGTACTGCTGGAAGGAAAACAGCCCCGGCGATACCCCTCGCAAGGAGCATGACCATGCGATGGATGATATGCGCTATTTCGTAACGACAGCCATGCACAGAACACCGGAGATGCAGTTTGCAGCGCTGAGTATCCGGCGTACAGGAGGTGAGATGTGATGAGATTCGGAAAGAAAAAGGAACAGCCCCCCCAAAAGCTCCCCATCGTCCAGACCGCTGTGCGAAGCGCTGGAAAGCCTGCGGAATACCCGATGGCACTCTACAGCTATGAGCTGTTTGAAAAGCTCCGGCGCACGGTGCCGCTGGTGGATGCGGCGATCTCCAAGCTGGTGCGTCTGATCGGGTCGTTTCGTGTGGAATGCGCTGACGAGTCACAGCAGGCTGCACTTGACCGGTTTCTGCGTGAGGTGCCGGTGGGACTGACCGGACAGTCGGTGTACAGCTTCATTGACAGCTATTTCGACAGCCTGCTGGTGTACGGCAATGCCGTCGGTGAGATCGTGCTCGACAAATCAGGCAGCCGTGTGGAGGGTCTGTGGAACGGCAGGATCACGGATGTGGGCGTGCGCCCCGGCGCTGAGCCGATGCAGCGGGAATACGTCCTGCGCACAAATGACGGCGATGTGGTGCTCCCCTACCCGGAACGCATCCTGTTTTCCTCGCTCAAAGCGCCTGACGGCGGCATTTACGGCGTGTCGCTTTTGCAGGGGCTTCCGGCATTTGCCGGTGTGCTGATGCGCATTTACGAATGCGTCGGGCAGAATTTTGAGCGTGCCGGCAACATCCGTTATGCGGTGACGTATCGTCCGTCCTCGGACAGCGCTGATATGGCATATGCCGGGGAGCGTGCGCAGGTCATCGCCCGTGAATGGGCGGACGGGATGCAGGCTGCCAGAAACGGCGAGATCCGGGATTTTGTGTCTGTCGGTGACGTGGATATCAAGGTCATCGGCGCTGAGGGGGAAATGCCGTCCACGGAAATTCCGGTGCGGCAGCTTCTCGAACAGATGCTGTCCAAGCTCTCGGTGCCGCCGTTTCTGCTCGGTCTGAGCTGGTCGTCCACGGAGCGCATGAGTGCGCAGCAGGCAGATATCCTGACGTCGGAGCTGGAGTATTACCGCCGTCTGCTCGAACCCGTGATCTGCCGCATCGCAAGGATGTATCTCGGACTGAACGGCTGCTATGCGCCGGTTTCAGTCGTGTGGGACAACATCAACTTGCAGGACGAGGTGGAGCTCGCACAGGCAAGACTCTACCGTGCGCAGGCAAGTGAGATCGAACAGCGTGTGGCAGCGCAGGAAGGCTGACGACTTAGGGGGCTGCGCCAAGATGAAACACAGCCACCCGCAAGATTTAAGTTTTTTGAAGTTCAAGGAGGAACGATTTATGTACAATGAGATCAAACTGGAAAAGGGTATGTACCATCTCGCAGGCAAGAGCTTTATGCAGGCACTGGAGGAAGCCGATCCGTCGGCGCAGTATGCCGGCTCTCCCCTGTCCCGTCTGGATGCTTACGAGCGCCAGCTCAAGCGCTTTGACATCCGTGTGAGCGGTGCGGACTGCGACCGTGTGGAGAAGTTCTTCACCACGACCGAGAGCGCTGTGCTGTTCCCGGAATTCATCCGCCGTGCCGTGGTACAGGGTATGCAGGAGGCGGTGCTGTCTGACCTGACGGCGGTCGTCACCCACTGCACCTCCAATCGTTATCAGGGTGTGGAGCTGACCGATACAGCGACCTACACCACCACCAACCAGGGTACTGCCATGCCGGCTTCCACCATCATGGAGGGCTCGATCCCTGTGGTCCTCAACAAGTACGGCAGAGTGGTCAAGGCGTCCTATGAGGCGATCCGTCAGCAGCGTCTGGATGTCTTTGCACTGATGCTGCGCAGGATCGGCAAGCAGCTTGCCAATTCCGTGGTGACTGCGGCGCTGACGGAGCTCAGAACCGGTGCGATCTCCATCGAGATCGAGGGCACCGACCTGGCTTACGGTGACCTCGCTGCCCTCTATGGGATGTTCACCAGCTTCAACATGAAGGCAATGCTCGCCTCCCCCGGCAACATGGCGAAGATCCTCGTCATGAACCAGATGCTGGAGGCATCCTCGCAGGATGTGACCGAGATTCGTCTGCCGTTCGGTACCCGCCTTATCAACTGTCCGCAGCTCGATGACAATACCATCATCGGCGTGGATACGGACTTTGCACTGGAGCAGATCCAGAGCAGCGACGTCGTCCTCGAAACCGACAAGCTCATCGACTGCCAGCTCGATTATATCGGCATTTCCATCAACATCGGCTTCCGCAAGCTCATGGGCAATGCGGTCAAGCTGCTGGATCTGTCTTGATTCTGGAGGGGCGGCTTGTGACTGGTCAGGGGGCTTTGCCCCCTGACCCTCATCAGCGGCGAACTGCCGCAAGGAGGTTTTTACGATGGATGCACTCGAAAAGCTCAACCGCTTCACCCGCCGCACGCACACGGCGGATGAGGTGTATCTCTTTGATGTGACATTGTGCGACAATGACATTGACCGGGATCTCGAATGCTTCTCGGAGGAGGCGCTGGGAGAGCTCAAAACGCTCTTTGTCGGAAAGACCGGCATCTTTGACCACGACCTGCGCTCCGGGTCGCAGACAGCCCGGATCTTTGACACACAGCTCGTGCCGGATGCGGAGAAAAAGACCCGTGACGGCAGACCGTATCTGTCGCTGCGTGCCAATGCCTATATGGTGCGCACCGCTTCCAATGCCGACCTCATCCGGGAGATCGAGGGCGGTATCAAGAAGGAGGTCAGCGTTTCGTGCAGTGCCGGCAGACGCCGCTGCTCCATTTGCGGCGCTGACCGCACGGAACATCCCTGTGTTCACGTTCCCGGACGTGTCTATCAGGGAAAGCTCTGCTGCACCGTTCTGGACAAGATCCAGGATGCCTATGAATGGAGCTTTGTGGCAGTGCCGGCGCAGGTGCAGGCTGGCGTGACCAAGCACTTTGGCAAGAAGGAGGAGGATTCGATGGAACAGAAGGAACTCATGCAGGAGGTCGAAAAGATGCTGCGTGCGGAGGTACTCACCCTCTGCGGCAGCGAGGGCTGCGTTTCCAAGGCGATGCGCCTGGCAGCCGACAAGATGGAGATCGGGGAGCTGATGGAATTCAAACGTGCGCTCCTTGCTGAGCAGCGTGGAAATGCCGTGGTGCAGCTCTGCGCTGATCCGGGACAGATCGACGCATTCGTACAGGGCAGATAAGAAAGGCGGGATAGTATGGATATGGATCAGGTAAAGGCATTGTTCACACTCTTTTCGGGTGAGGAGGACACCACAACGTATCAGCCGGTCATTTATGTCGCTATGACCGAGGTCAGACAGATGCTCCGTGAGGGCGCATCGGAGACAGACGCACGTCTGGGCTATCTGGCGGCTGCAATCGCCAATCTCCGCTATACCGAGATCTTCGGCGCCCGTGAGAAGGCACTTGCCACCTATGCCGGCACGATTGCAAGGCAGAGCGATGCCGCACAGCAGCTTCGTTTTGCCAAGCAGCTTGTCTATTCCTACCAGGGGCTTTGCAAGTCGCTGGTCGTGGGGACGGGGTTTCAGTTTCAGGTGATTCCGGAGTGTTACTATGCAAGCGTTAATTGATCTGATCCTGAGCCGGCTGCGTGGGCAGGATCAGACGGAGGTGTATCCGTCCTTTGATGCGGTGCCGGTGTCGAAGAAATCGGATGCGCTCTTTGTTGTGGTCACGCCGGAGAGCTTGCAGATGGATGAGCCGTTCCCGGATGGGGTATCCGGGGCGGTGCCGTTTGCGGCGGTCGTGAGGGTATCGGTGCTCATTCCGATGACGACGCCGCTTGAAACGGCGGATGACTATTTCTGGGACGTGGTCGTGCCACGCATGAAGACGATCAGCAAGATGCCGTTTGCGGTCACACCGGCGCACGTCGATGTCAAGCTCGGACGTGTGGTCATGGATGGAAAATTCCGGTTCAACGGCGTCTATCTGGAGGAGGTGGAAGGGTGATCTATCTCAAGGGTCTACAGGACTTTGCGGTCACGGTCGGGACGGTGACGCTGCATCTGGATGAATACTGCATCACAGGCGGCGCACTCCTCCGGGAGTCCGGCAATGCCGAGGGCAGCGCTGCGGTGACGGCGCTCTACCCCAAGGGTACACGATTGAAGCTGAAAGGCAAGCTTGCACCGCCGCTGTCGAACTTTGCCGCTGCCGGCGAGGCGCTGGATGCCATGCTGCGTGACGGGACACAGGTGAATGTGCGGCTGGGATTTCTCCTTGCCAGAGGGGTGCGGCTGATCGGGTTTACGTTGGAGCAGAAGGAGACAGCGGCGGATGTGATGCTCCTGCTTTACACCGACACGCCCTTAGAGGAGGTGACGTCATGATCCTGAAGCTGTGTCTGGAACGCAGCGGCGGTGTGACGGTCGAAGCCGGGGAATGTTTGTCGCTGACGCTCGAACGGGAGATCTATACGCCCTATGAAACGCTGCATGGCGTTTTTTTAGCGGATGCGGACACGGATTACAGCGGCGTGGTCAGCATCGAGCTGCAATGGCTGGGGCAGAGCATTTTCACAGGGCTTGCGGATCATGTGGAAAAATTCTGCCGGAACGGGGTGTGGTTCCTGCGTGTGCAGAGCCGCACATTTACGTCACTTCTGACGCAGAACGAACTGGAGCCGGGTCTGCACACGAATCTGACGCTGCAATCGCTGGTAAGCGGTTTTTACACGCTGCCGCACGTCACGGTCGAGCAGAATCCGGCTTCGGGGTATATTTTTGTCAGGGACGGCACGAGTCTGTGGGACAGCGTGGCGACGTTTGTGTACAAGGTGAGCCGGCGCTATCCGTTTGTGGACAACAATATGGTGCGCATGACGTTCGATGCCGAGCCACGCATCCATGTGCCGGTGACAAAGCGCATCACCGAGACCGGCACTGTGACGGATACCACGAGACTTGTGAGCCATTACCACATGGAGGACATCGAGGGTACCCCCGATGCCTACACGGAGGAAAACACCGCCGCCACTGCCATGCAGATCGTGCGGCACAAGCAGATCCCGTTTGACCGGCAGTTCCTCTCGAATCCGCAGAGTGCGCTGACGTTCCGGAATCTGTATTCGTGCCGGGGGTATCGTGCGAAGTATGTGACGTACCACGGCTTTGCAAACGAAAAGCTGGGGGAAAAGATCCGCTGCGGACAGTTCCTCCAGGATGAAACGATCTGCCGGGTGCGCATGACCTTCAGCGCCCAGGGTCTGCGCACGACCGTGTGGGCGTATGAGGACGGGTTCTATGGGGGCAGCTAAGGAGATTCCGCCCCCTTGACCCCTGCAAACTTTTTTTGGAGAAAAAAGTTTGATCAAAAAAACCGAGTTGGAGATCTGACAGATTCACAAAAATCCCCCTCCTGCAAACGATCAGGAGGGGGATTGCTGTTACTTATTTCATATCGATATATTTCCAGTAGCCCTTGAGGTAGACGGCGCCGGAGATGATGGTGAGTGCGACCGAGATCCAGACGAGTGCAAAGAGGATCCAGCCGGTGACGGGTGTCATGACCGGTGCATAGATCCTGAGATCCTCCACGATGCACAGCAGCAGCAGGATCACGACCTCTGTGACCATCGTAAAGGCGGTTTTGAGCTTGCCCCAGATGCCAGCTGCGACGACCACACCCTTTTCGGCGGTGACAAGGCGCAGACCGGATACCATGAATTCACGGGCGGCGATGATCGTCACCACGATGCCGTTGACATGGATGGGGTAGGACAGCCCAATGGTATCATCCTGCACCGCACCGATGTCCGCCATGGCTGCAAATGCCGCCAGTACGAGAATTTTATCCGCCAGAGGGTCAGCAAATTTTCCGAATGTCGTGATGAGATTCCGGGAACGTGCGATCTTGCCGTCGAGTGCATCCGTGATGGATGCGGCTGCAAAGACCAGAAGCGCCGCTGTATAGTGGAACGGGAACCGCACGTACATACATACCAGAAAGACCGGTACGAGGAAAATTCTCGCCAGCGTCAGCTTATTCGGCAGATTCATCTTCGATCACCTCTCCCAGCAGATCATAATCGAGCGTATCGGTGATTTTGATCTGCACATAATCGCCGAGCTGCAGCGGCTGTTCGGACGAGAAGAACACCTTGCCATCAATGTCCGGCGCATCGGCAGCCGTTCTGCCGAAATAGCACTCTGCCCACTTGTCAAAGCCCTCTACCACGGCAGTTTTGACAGTGCCGAGCTGGGCTTCGTTGTAGGCAGCGGAAATTTCCATCTGATGCTCCATGAGGATATCCGCACGCTCCTGCTTCACATCGTCGTCAAGCTGGTCCGGGAATGCGCCAGCCTTGGTGCCTTCCTCCTGTGAGTAGGCAAAGCAGCCCAGACGGGTGAACTTCACATCGTTGACAAACTCGCAGAGCTCCTCAAACTGTGCCTGTGTCTCGCCCGGAAATCCGGCAATGAGCGTGGTGCGCAGCACGATGTCCGGCATTGCCTTGCGCAGGCGCCCGATGACGTCAATGAGCTTCGCCTTGGTGGACGGGCGGTTCATGCGTTTGAGGATGTCGTCATTGCAGTGCTGGATGGGCATATCGAGGTACTTGACGATCTTCGGCTCATTCGCAATGGTTTCAATGAGTTCGTCCGTGATGCGCTCCGGATAGCAGTAGAGTACACGGATCCAGCGGAGGTTTTCGATCTTGCAAAGCTCGTGCAGAAGCTCGCAGAGCTTGTTCTCGCCGTAGAGATCCTCGCCGTAACGTGTGGTATCCTGCGCAATGATATTGAGCTCGGTCACGCCGTTGTCCGCCATCCAATTGGCTTCCCGGAGAAGCTCCTCCATCGGGACGCTGCGGTACTTGCCACGGATCATGGGAATGGCGCAGTAGGTGCAGCAGTTGGAACATCCCTCGGAAATTTTCAGATACGAGAAAAAGGGCAGCGTGGAAATGATACGCTCACCCGACAGCTCGACATCCTGCTTGGGTGCGAAGTGGGTGTAGCGTTCACCCTGGAGCACTTTGTCCAGAATATCGACAATATCCTTATTGTCACCAATGCCGACGATGGCATCGGCTTCGGGAAATTCGTTCACGGCTTCTTCCTTGTAGCGCTCGGTCAGACATCCGGTGAGGATGAGCTTCTTGACCTGTCCTTCCTGTTTGAGCTTGGCGATTTCGAGAATGGTCTCGATCGCTTCCTCCTTGGCGGACTGGATAAAGCCGCAGGTGTTGACAACGGCAACGTCCGATTCACCGAATTCCGTCACCAGCTCATAGCCGTGTGTGCGGAGCTTGTGGAGCATACGCTCCGAATCTACTAAGTTCTTCTCACAGCCAAGTGAGACCAGACCAACTTTGATTGCCATGGGGGATTCCTCCATATTACGTTAGTTTTTTCGGGCTGCCTGCTTATGTGCTCACAGCTTGCTTTCATCGAGGTGAAGGGGATCGCATCCCCTGCCGAGGAGGGTTTAGGGAGGCAATGTCAACAACTTAACGCCACTCAAAACTGCGGGTGCAGGGCTGCATAGTCCTGCCGAGGGTGGTTTAGGAGGGGCGAGTAGCCCCTCCTAAGTCGGCGCAAGCCGAC
>CACXGK010000203.1 GCA_902767115.1 uncultured Ruminococcus sp. | reverse complement strand
GGCGAGGACGTGTATGACAACGTCGCCGCCAAGCAGAAGGTCTTTTTCATCAACGACGAGACCGTACAGTACACGGATTTCACGCTCACAGAGCTGAAGAATTTCTACAAGCAGTTCTACCCGAACTTCTCCGAGGAGATCTTTGAAAAGCTCGAAGGCACGATTGATCTGCCCCGCAAGCGCCGCATCTCCACCTTTTCCAAGGGCATGAAGCGGCAGGCAATCGTCATGATCGGCATTGCAAGCTGTACGCCGTATCTCATGCTCGATGAAGCATTCGACGGACTTGACCCCACCATGCGCATCATCGTCAAGCGTATGCTCGTGGATGCGATGTGCGAGAGGGGACTCACCGTTGTCATCTCCTCCCATAACCTCAAGGAGATCAACGAAATGTGCGACACCGCCGCCCTCCTCCACAAGGGCAAGATCATCTTCAACCGCCAGCTTGACAGCCTCAAGGGTGCTGTCCATAAGGTGCAGGCGGCATTCGCAGACAAGGAACACCTCTATACCGCAGAGGACTTCCCCGGTCTGGAGATCCTGCATTTCGACAAGATGCAGTCCATCTACCACATCATCGCCAAAGGTGACGAGGCTACCATCCGTGCCGCACTCGCACCGCACAATCCCCTCGTGGCAGATCTGATTCCGCTGACGCTGGAGGAAATCTTTATCTATGAATTGGAGGGACTTGGTTATGACAGCAACGTCTTCGCCTAATTCCATGCCGCTGCGCAATGCGCTTCGTGTCGTCCGGCAGAACCGCAAAATGATGATCGTCAACTGCATCCTGTACCTGCTCGGTATTCCGCTGGTGATCGGTGCAGCGATGTTTGAGATGATCTGCGAGACCAACGACTATGACTTTATCGACCTGTTCAACACCGATGCACACGTTGCATACATCGTATTCGGCTGTATATTCTTAGGCATTGCCGTGTTCATGGGAATGTTCATCGGCATCCACGCCTTCACAGAGCTCCACAAGAAAACCAAGGTCGATATGCTCTATGCCATCCCCCTGACCGGGCGGCAGCGCTTCTTCTCCAACTATCTCGGCGGCTGCCTGATGTATATCGTGCCCTATCTCGTTTCCGTCATTCTCGGCTGGATCCTGATCTTTGCGATGGCGCCGTTTATCCAGTTCGGCAGCGATAGTTTCAGCGAATTCCAGAACCTCGGTGAATTTTTCCACGAGATCGGCAGACTCTACGGCATGGGCAGCATGGGACTGTTCCTGCTGATGCTGCTGTACTATTCTCTGAGTGTTCTCGTGACCGTTTGCTGCGGCACGCTCTTTGAGAGCCTGTACACCAACATCCTGCTCAACTGCCTCATCCCCGGCACCACCGCCCTCATCATTGCCATCATCTGCAATGAGGTCGGTCTGGATGTCGAGTATTCCTGGCAGATCGTGGGCTTCATCAGCCCGGTCGGCGGTCTGATCTATCTCATCTTCCTGCTCTCCGGCGAACTCATCAATGAGATCACCGCCAATGCCTACACCTTCGCAGCCACCCAGACCCACGCCCACGAAATGCTCCCAAGCTACCTGCGCTGGGCACTGGTGATCGTGCTCGTGACCGCAGCCGTCATTGTTCTGGCATGGCAGCTCTACATCCGCCGCAAGGCTGAACACGTCGGCAAGCCCTTCATTTACATCTTCGCATACTACGTGATGCTCACCCTCGTGACCATCTCCATCCTGTGCCTGATGGAAGCAGAAGTGGTCGGACCGGCAATCCTGTTCTCGGCAATCGTGTACTTCGTGATGGAAGTTATCCGCCGCCGTGGATTCAAGCGCTTCTGGGTATCCCTCATCACCTACGCTGCGACTGTCGCAGTCAGCATCGGCTGCTTTGCCGTTATCACGCTGACGGACTGCTTCGGCAGAGTGAACTACGTTCCGGCAGCAGCCGGTGTGCGTTCGGTCGTTGTGGAGTTTGCAGACCACAGCGATATGTACAATGGTCCCAAATACTCCCACAGCACCAACTACCAGCTCGAATACACCGACCGTGACGTGATCTCCGAGATCACCAAGCTCCACCGGGAGATGGTAAACGCAAACAAGCAGGAAACCGACCCCATGCAGGACGAATTCCTCCAGGAACGCTGGGCACAGCTCTACTACACCAGTGCTGCCTATTCCGACAATGATCTCCCCACCATTGATTACAGCATTCCGGGATTCTACACCCAGTCTGAAGACGCCTACTATTTGTCCGATTCGATGAAGTATCTCGACCCGTCCGTTCCGCTGCCGGAGGATACAAGCGCCAGCTACGATTCTTGCTACACCGTGGAGCTGACCTATTACACCATCGCCGGCACCACCATCCACCGCACGTATAATTCTGTGTCACCCGACCTCATGCAGCGGCTCCTCGACACCGTACACGGCACCGATCTGTATGCAGAGGGCACCGCAAACGGACTGCTCCAGCGCTTTGACAGCGCATACAAGAACTGGGATGACAAGGCAGAAGCACGCATCTACCCGAACCACATTGACCTGCGCTACACCAACACCTTCGGCGAGTCCTACGAAAACGACTTCGTCAACTGCAACCACACGGTGAGCATCAGCGACCCGGAGCAGACCCTTACCGCCATCGCAGACGCTTATCGCCGGGATCTGGCGGCTATGACCCCGGAGGACTTCCGCACCGCAAGGATCAACGGCTATCTGCAAAGCGTTCCGGTCTATGAGACCTGCAAGGAGACCCTTTCGCTCCTGCACGGGCTCGGCATCGAGGATTTCAACCTTGCAGAGCAGTTTGGGTTCCGCAGCGATGACTGGGGTAATATGAGCTTCCGTGACGACCTGTACGGCATCGAGCTGTTCCGTCCGGAGAGCACACGCACCTATTCCCAGAACTATCCGCACAGCAGCGCCGGCGAGACCTATTTCCATCCGCTGGATGCGCACTATGCCGACATGATCAGCAATTCGCTGACCGAAGACGAACTGCGCACCTATGTACCGGAGCTGTACGATGTACTGAAGGTAGCACGTTCCAACTACGTCACAGATGAGAACTGCTATGTTCTGGTGATCTGCGGTCTCAAGTACTACATTCCGGAATCCGGCAAGGATGCCGCAGAAGCCCTCCTTGCCTGCAAGACCACCTATGACGGTCAGCTCGAAAGCTTCGGCACGACAAGTCCGAGGTTCAATGGCTTCGAGCAAGAAGTCTATGGGAATTCTGCGTTCTAAACTCCCCATCACATACCCCCTGATCTTTTTTGAAGGTCAGGGGGATTTTTTGCGCCGGAGCCGGCGGCAAGGGGGCGCCGCCCCCTTGACCCCTGCAAACTTTTTTTGGAGAAAAAAAGTTTGATCAAAAAAATCAAGTTGATGATTTGTCGGTCTTGCAAAAAATCAAACGGAAAAGTTTTTGATCCAACTTTTTTCAAAAAGTTGGTCAGGTCCAGGGCTGAAAGCCCTGGTCGCCGTCCGCAGACGGCGAAATCCCCGCCGGAGGCTAACCAACGGGCGCCCTGCAAGGGGTGAATTTGAAAAAAGCCCCGGTGGGGCTTTTTTCAAAGAGGGGACGCTCTGCAAGAGAGAGCGTCCCCTACCTCACCCTCTCAGCCAAACCTTCCTCGGCGCCTTTATGCGCCGACGAACACCCCTCCGAATCCCCCACATCATTTTCCAGAGGATTTCCCAAAATCCTCTTGTAATCTCATCCGAACTGTGCTATAATAATGTATGTATATGTTTTGACAAAGGAGGCTCCCTATGGTTTCGATCGGAAATGAGTGGGATACGCTGCTCGCTGAGGAGTTTGCCAAGCCGTATTATCAGGAATTGCGCCGCTTTCTGGCGGCTGAATACCGGTCGTGTGCCGTTTATCCGGATCAGCACGACATCTTCAATGCTCTGCGCTACACGACCTACAGCCAGGTGCGCTGCGTCATTCTCGGACAAGACCCCTACCACGGCGAGGGACAGGCACACGGTCTGAGCTTTTCGGTGCGCCGGGGCGTGCAGGTGCCGCCGTCCCTGCGCAATATCTACCAGGAGATCTTCACCGACACCGGCATCGATAACCGCCAGTCCTGCGGTGAGCTCATTCCCTGGACACAGCAGGGCGTGCTCCTGCTCAATACCGTCCTGACCGTGCGCTCCGGCGAGCCGCAAAGTCACCGGGGACGGGGCTGGGAGCTGTTCACCGACCACATCATCCGCCTGCTCAATGTCCGGGAGGACCCCATCGTCTTTCTGCTCTGGGGAGCGCCTGCCGGCAGAAAGGCAGAGCTCATCACCAACCCCTGCCACCTTGTCCTCAAAGCGCCGCACCCAAGTCCGCTTTCCGCATCACGGGGCTTCTTCGGCTGCCGCCATTTTTCACAAACAAACAACTTCCTCGTCCAGAACGGCTTTGCACCGATCGACTGGACGATCCGATAAGAGGTAATGACAGTATGATCTATTCGTTTGAAGTATTCCCCCCCAAGCCCACAACTCCGGTCGAAGACGTCACCGGCTGTTTCGAGGCGCTTTCCGCACTGAAACCGGATTTCATCAGCGTGACCTACGGCGCCGGCGGCGGCGTCAATGGCGGCAAACTCACCTGCGAGCTCGCAGCACGCCTCAAAAATGAATTCGGCATCAAGCCCGTTGCACACCTGCCCTGCATCTCCTACACCAAGGACGAGATCCGGGAAGTCCTCACAATGTTCCGTCAATACGGCATCACCGATATTCTGGCGCTGCGTGGCGACAAAAGCCCCGACCGCCCGGAAAAGAACGACTTTCGCTATGCCTCCGAGCTGATTAATTTTCTGCGGCAGAACGGCGATTTTGAGATCTTTGCCGCCTGCTACCCCGAAGTCCACCCGGAAGCCCGAAGCGCCGCCGAGGATATCCGCCACCTCCGGGAAAAGGTCGATGCAGGTGCCGGTCACCTCATCAGCCAGCTCTTTTTCGATAATGAGAGCTTCTACAGCTTCCGGGAGAAATGCGAGATTGCCGGGATCAATGTCCCCATCGAAGCCGGCATCATGCCCGTCGTCAATGCCGCACAGATCCAGCGTATGGTCAGTCTTTGCGGTGCATCGCTCCCCCGTAAATTTACCGCTATGATGCAGCGCTTCGGACATTCCCCGGAGGCAATGCGTGACGCAGGCATTGCGTATGCCGTCGATCAGATCGTCGATCTCGCCGCCAACGGCGTGGACGGCATCCACCTCTACACCATGAACAATCCCACCGTTGCAAGACGCATCACCGAAGCGGTTTCCGGTATTCTGGGCAGATGATCTCCCTATCGCATATCGACAAGGCACAGGCGTTCCGGTATATGGGACATCACGGCATACCGGACGCACAGATGCAGACCCTTGCGGATACCTGCGAGCAAAAGCTTCTGTCCGCTGTGCAGCCCCGCTACACCTACAAAGTCTGCCCCCTCACGGATACGCCTGACGGCATCCTCTGCGAGGGTACCGCTCTGCTGCTGACCGGGCAGGACATCCGGGATCACCTCCGTGGCTGTGACCGGGTCATTCTCCTGTGTGCCACACTGTCTGCCGGGGCAGATACAGCGATCCGCATTGCCGGTGCGCAGGACGTGCTTGCCGGGATGATGACCGATGCCCTCGCCTCCGCCCTCACCGAACAGCTCTGTGATGCGGCGGAAGGGGAGATCCTGTCCCGCTTCCCGGAGGACTACCCCACATGGCGGTTTTCGCCGGGATATGGGGATCTGCCGCTGGAATTGCAGGGAGATTTCCTGGCTGCCTGCGCTGCCGAAAAGCGTCTGGGCGTCACACTCTCCCCCGGCGGACTGTGCATCCCCACCAAGACCGTGACAGCGCTCATCGGTCTGTCAAAACAGCCCATTTCCAAGGGAAAACGGGGCTGCGCCATCTGCAACCGCAAAGCTGACTGCCCCTATCGGGCGAAAGGAGTCCACTGCTCATGAATCTCCTACAGGACAGACAATTTCTGATACTGGACGGCGGTATGGGTACCATGCTGCAAGCCAAAGGACTGCCCCTCGGCGGCATTCCGGAGGTCTGGAATCTCGAACGCCCGGACGACATCACCGCCATCCACCGTGCCTACGCCGAAGCAGGCTCCGGCGTGGTGTATGCCAACACCTTCGGCTGCAACCGCCTGAAAATGGCACGCACCGGTCACACCGTGCAGGAGCTCATCCCGGCTGCCATCCGCAACGCCAGAGCATCCGGAGCGCCGTATGTAGCACTCGACATCGGCCCCATCGGGCATATGCTCGAACCGACCGGCACACTGAAATTCGAGGAAGCCTACGACATTTTCCGGGAGGAGATCGAAGCCGGCACCGATGCCGATCTCATCGTCTTTGAGACCATGAGCGACCTGCTCGAAGTGCGTGCAGGGCTCCTGGCGGCAAGAGACACCGCCCCGGATAAGCCCGTGTTTGTGACCATGAGCTTTGAGGAAAACGGCAGAACCTTCACAGGCTGCTCGATCTCGTCCATGGCGCTCACCCTCGAAGGTCTGGGCGCTGACGCCATCGGCGTCAACTGCTCCCTCGGCCCGGAGGAGCTCGTTCCCATCGTGGAGGAGCTTTGCCGCTGGACGACCCTCCCAGTCATCGTCAAGCCTAATGCAGGACTCCCTGACCCGGTGACAAATACCTACAATTTCACCCCGGAGAAATTCGGCGTGTGTATGCAGAAATTTGTGGAGATGGGCGCTGTGATCCTCGGCGGCTGCTGCGGCACAAACCCCGACCACATCCGTGCCGTGTCCGACATGGTAAAGACCCGGACTCCCGTGACACGCCACCCCACCATCCCGGCGGCGGTCTGCTCGGCAAACCGGACGGTGGTCATCGACCAGCCCCGGATCATCGGCGAGCGCATCAACCCGACCGGCAAAAAGCGCTTCAAGCAGGCGCTGATGGAGCACGACATTGACTATATCCTCGGTCAGGCGATCCAGCAGATCGACGCCGGAGCAGATATTCTCGATGTGAATGTGGGTCTGCCGGATATCGACGAGCAGGAGATGATGGTGTCCGCTGTCAAGGCGATCCAGGGCATCACGGATACGCCCTTGCAGCTCGATACCACTGACCCGAAGGCACTCGAAGCCGGTCTGCGCATCTACAACGGCAAGCCCATCGTTAATTCCGTCAACGGCGAGGAGGAATCCCTGAATACCGTCCTGCCGCTTGTCAGGAAATACGGTGCAGCCGTCGTGGGACTCACCCTCGACAAGGGCGGTATCCCCAAGACTGCCGAGGGCAGATTCCAGATCGCCAAACGCATCCTCGACCGTGCCCTCTCCCTCGGCATCCGCCGGGAGGACGTGTATATCGACTGCCTGACACTGACCGCATCGGCAGAGCAGGAGGGCGTCATGGAAACGCTCCACGCCGTGACCCGTGTCAAGGAGGAGCTTGGTCTGCGCACGGTTCTGGGCGTGTCGAATATTTCGTTCGGTCTGCCGAGCCGTGAGCTCGTCACACGCAACTTCCTGACGATGGCGCTCTACGCCGGACTCGACCTTCCCATCATCAATCCCAATACGGAGAGCATGACACAGGCAGTCCGTACATATAAATTACTGGCGAACATCGACAAGAATGCCGTGGATTTCATTGCACACTACGGCGCAGAGCCCGCTGCCCCGGCAGCAGCGCCTGCCAAAACCGGCAGCATGACACTCGGCGCTGCCATCTCGACAGGACTCAAATCCGAAGCCGCATCGCTCACCAAAGCCCTCCTTGCCGATACCGACCCCATGGTGATCGTCAATGAACAGCTCATCCCGGCACTGGATGCAGCCGGTGCGGAATTCGAGAAGGGCAAGATCTTCCTGCCGCAGCTCATTTCCGCTGCATCGGCGGCACAGGGCGCATTTGAGGAGATTAAGGTCTACCTCTCGGAGCATTCGGAGGGGTCTGTGAACCGTGGCACCATCGTCCTGGCGACCGTCAAGGGCGACATCCACGACATCGGCAAGAACATCGTCAAGATCCTGCTCGAAAACTACGGCTACCAGGTCATTGACCTCGGCAAGGACGTGCCG
>CACXGK010000202.1 GCA_902767115.1 uncultured Ruminococcus sp. | reverse complement strand
TATCACCAAGACTCCTCCGGCAGCAGTCCTCATCAAGAAGGCTTGCGGCATCGAGAGCGGTTCCGGTGTTCCGAACAAGACCAAGGTTGCAAAGATCACCAAGGCTCAGCTCCAGCAGATCGCTGAGACCAAGATGAAGGACCTGAACGCAAGCTCTATCGAGTCCGCTATCAGCATGATCGCTGGTACCGCTCGTTCCATGGGTGTCACTGTAGAGGACTAATCCCGGCAGATAACTGCTCTGAAGAAAAGTGGGAGGAAAATCTTTCCGCTAACCGGCACAGCGATGTTTAGCGTGTCGGTGTCACCACAAATTTAGGAGGAAATATTATGAAACACGGCAAGAAGTATGTAGATAGCCTCAAGGCAATCGACGCTTCCAAGCTCTACGAGTCCGCTGAGGCTCTGGACCTGGTTTGCAAGAATGCTAAGGCAAAGTTTGATGAGACCGTTGAGGTTCACATCCGTCTGGGCGTTGACTCCCGTCACGCTGACCAGCAGGTACGTGGCGCAGTTGTACTGCCGAACGGTACCGGTAAGAAGGTTCGTGTAGTTGTTTTCTGCAAGGAGGACAAGTACGAGGCTGCTCAGGCTGCTGGCGCTGAGTTCGTTGGCGGTCAGGATCTCGTTGACAAGGTTCTGAAGGAAAACTGGATGGATTTCGACGTTGTTATCGCATCCCCTGACATGATGGGTCAGGTTGGTCGTCTGGGTCGTGTGCTCGGTCCCCGTGGACTGATGCCGAACCCGAAGGCTGGTACGGTTACTCCGGACGTTGCTAAGGCTGTTACCGAGGCAAAGGCTGGTAAGATCGAGTACCGTCTCGACAAGACCAATATCATCCACTGCCCGATCGGCAAGGCTTCCTTTGGTGCTGAGAAGCTCGACCAGAACCTCTCCACCCTGCTTGAGGCTGTCGTTAAGGCTAAGCCGGCTGCTGCAAAGGGTACCTACCTGAAGTCCTGCACGGTTACTTCTACAATGGGTCCTGGCGTACCGGTTGCTACTGCTAAGTATGGTGTTTGATCGCTGAGATCAACGTAAATACGGGAAAAGCTCCCTTCTGTGCTACGGCACAGTCGGGAGCTTTTTGTGCATCCATTCGCTGACGGCAAGGTACAGGAGCATCAGGTAAAGAAGGGGATTGCGGCTGCTGTGAAGCACAAGCGCAAAGAGCATCACCACCCAAATCCCGGCGCAGAGCCATAGTCGGATGGGTTCCGGGTTTTGCAGCGTTTCAAGCGCTGCACCGCCGTCCAGCACCCGGAAGGGGAGAAGGTTGAACAGTCCGAGCGCAAGGTGGAGAAGTGCGATCTCGGTCGAAAGCTTGCAGAAAATTGCTGCAAATACAAGATTTGTCAGCGGCCCGCTGAGATAAATACAGAGTAATTTCCCCTTTGAGAGAACGGAGGTGCCGGTGCGAAGCTGGAGCCCTGCGGCTGTGAGCCGGATCTCACGCAGACCGGCTCCGGTCAGGCACATGGCAAGTCCATGACCGCATTCATGCAGGATGCAGACCGAGAGCGTGAGCAGCAGAAAATCCCGGTCGGCAGCAAGCAGCAGGAGAACAAGCATCGCAGGGAAGCCAAAATCCATCCGCACCCGGCATCCCCCGATTCTCAGCTCCAAAGATCCGATACCATCGCAAGCAGGCTCTCCACCCAGGGCAGCGTCGGGGCTTCCGTCTGCGTCCGGAAAGTCTGTGTGACGTCCTGAAAGGCGCTTTCGTCACAAAGCCGCAGCAGCAGCAAGGTCGTCAGCAGCAAAATGCAGATGACGTACTGCATGAAGAAGATATCCGCAGCGGACTGTGGTTCCTCATGGGCGGCGGATTCCTCAGCAGCAGGCGCTTCGATCACGGGCGGCTCCCAGGTGGGCATGGCGATTTGTGGTTCCATTTGCATCATCTCCGATCGTTCTTTACACAATCCTATGCATGAGTACACGAAAAAAGCACCCGCAAAGGGTGCTTTTCTCGCTTGAGAGAGTATGGGGTTACTCCGAAATAGGGAGGGTGTCGATGATCTCAACGACCTTCTTGAGGATGTTCAGGGAGTCAGTGGAGTCGAGCGTGGTGTTCAGATCAACATCGGCTGCTGCCTGATTCTTTTTGTCGAGCGTCTGGCTGCCAAGCAGGAACTTGTTCAGTGCAATGACATCCATGATATCCACCTCGCCGTCGAGGTTGACATCGCCGTAGAGGATGTCGTCAGACGGTGCATCGGTGGGCTTGTCGGAAGGCTCCTCAGACGGTTCCTCAGAGGGCTTATCAGTCGGCTCCTCAGTAGGCTCGTCAGAAGGTGCTTCGGTGGGCTTGTCAGTCGGCTTCTCGGTGGGCGTTGTCGCCTCGCCGTCAAAGCTGTACAGATTCGCCGGGAGCTCATCGAGGGTGATGCACAGGTCACTGTTGTAGGTCTTTATGAGGGTCTCCTCATTCTGGTAATCGCTGCCGGAGATGAACTGCGGAGCGCCGGACTCGCCGTCATACCAGGTGCAGAAGTACAGCCACATTGCGTTCTCGATCTCCATGTTCTCAACAGACGGGATGCAGTCGTTCTCCGGCATGGAAACCATCTTCTTGTTGTCCACGTAGCCGACCTGCGACCAGAAGATCTTGGACTCAGCGTCCTCATTCGGCTCGCCGAAGGACTTGCCGTCGTGGCGGTTGTACTGGGAATTATACTTATCGAAACCAACGATATCTACATAATCATCGCCAGTGTACCACAGTGCGGACTCGTCCGACCAAGCGTAGAGATTCTGCTCCCAGATGAGGTTGTGGATGTCGTACTCGTTGGTGAGCTTGTCGTAGAGGTACTTCCAGAGGTCGTTGTAGACCTTGGCGCCTTCCTTCGACCACCAGAACCATGCGCCGGAGCCGTCGCCGTTGACGCCGGGGTTGCCCTCAGCCTCGTGCAGCGGACGGAAAATGATCGGAACGCCGGCATCCTGACACTTCTTGAGCTCCGCAGCAACCATCTTGATCGCCTCGTTGTAGAAGACGTTCTCCTTGGTGCCTTCGATCATGACATTGGCAGTCACCCAGTCGGTCTTGGTGTCGTAGGTGAAAGCCTGCCAGTCGTCAGAGATCTTGGTGATGTTGCCCTCGTCGTCGATCTCGAAGTCTGCCATCTGCTTCGGAACGGTGCAGTGCCAGGAAATGGTGCAGATACCGTTGTTTTCCTTCGCCCACTTGATCATGCGGTCGGTCACGCCGTCCTCCCAGCCAAAGCCGGGGTTGTGGCAGTTCATATCGAAGCCACGGATCGCCGGAAGCTTGCCGGTGGTTGCTTCGAGGTATTCCATCTCCTGATCGTAGTTGTTATAGCCGTAGCAGTGCTGCTGGGTGTTGTACACGTAATCCTTGCCGTTCTCGTCCACGCAATGCCATGGGAACTTGTTGCCCTGCTCATCCTCGCCGTAGTCGCCCTCAACGATCTTGTACTCCTTGCCGTCGCCGTCCACGCACTTGTCAGCCGCCGCATCGTAGCGAATGGAGGTCTGAACATAGTGACCGCCGCCGTAGATCTCCTGCTGACCGGTGAGAATGTGCTCGCCGTACACGGAATTCAGGTACTTCATGAGTGCCTTGGTCTCCGGGGTCGCCTTGGGGTCAACGGGGGTATCGGAGCCAGTGAGCTTCGGGAAATCTGCTTTCTTGATGGTCATGGTATCATACGCAGCATAGCCATAAACCGGCTTGAGCGTGAGGGTATTGGTGCCCTTCTTCATGCGGAACACGCCGAAGGAAACATCCGTCCACTTGTCCAGATAGGGCATATTGTAGGTATAGTCGATGCCGTTGACGGACAGGGTCTGCATACGAGCCTCACCAGCACCCAGGATCTGCGCCGCACGGAAATCGACCTCATACATACCCTCCTCCTCGACCTCAATGTCGATGGAGATGGGGGTTGCAGTGAGGTACGCAAAGCCGTCGCCGGAGTAACCGGGGATCTCGTTTTCGTAGATGGTGGTCCAGACCTGATCGACGTCGTCAAAGGTCTCAACCTCGTAAGTACCCAAACCATTCGCAGCGGATACATTCTGCGGCATCAAGCCGACCGTACCGCTGCAGAGCGTAACTGCCAGTGCAGCGGCAGCGATCTTACGCAGCATTTTCTTCATAAACATCCTCCTCTGTAGTACAACTACTGTATGTAGTATATAAGCCTATTATAACACATTTTACTTAAAAAAGCTATGTGCATACCAAACAAATTTCGCAAATCGATTTTATGAATAACATGACATAACGCACAGAAAACCATGTGAAAGCGCCTATTAAGCACAAAATGCTGTCAGATATGCAGAAAACCGTCGGTTCAAAGAAAATTCATATTTAGCTAAAAACATGACAAAAACGTGCTATCAAACAGGCAAAACAATACCCCCGAAGCGGAAGATGGGGATCGCTTCGGGGGTATGGGGTTGGCTATTAAAGATGTAAAAGATTGCGAAAAAGCCTTATTTTGTGAGGTTATTGGCAACCTTATCGACCTTTGCGGAGGTGGTGACTGCAACGGTGGACATGGCAAAGAGCAGGTCGGTAGCGCCGACCTCCTGGATGAAGCTGATGGCGTTGCGGTCGAAATAGCGGAAATCGCAAAGGTAAATTTTCGAGAAGGACTGCGTCAGGAACGGCACGAGAGCGTTGCCGTAGCTGTCCTTGAAAATGACGAGAACACGTCCATTATCAATGTTGGTGTCGGTTTCGAGGATGCACTCATCGGAGCCGACGAACACGGTGTAGCTTGCGTTTACACTGTTGTTCTCGAAGAACAGGGAACCCTGATAGCCGTTATTGAAGGCGGTGTTGTAGTAGGTGCAGGTGATGGCGTCGAGGTTCGCCGGCTTGTAGTAGGTGAACTGCTCCGGATAGCTGCCGAGCTCGGTGACGTTGTTGACACGATAAAATGCCCCAACATAGCCATCTCTGGTGACAGAAGCGTAAGTATCGAGCGGTGCGTAGGGGACACCTGCGTAGGCTGCAAACTGCTCCGCCGCATAGTAAGCGGCAAGCGGCTGCCAGTGGTAGTCGGTGCGGGAGTAGGTCGGCTCGTCCTTGTGCGCATCGAGTGTCTCGTAAACCGGAACGCCGATAACACCGTCGAGATTCGCAGCGATGTTGTTGTACTGATCGAGCTGGCTGCCATACTGTCCGGCAACGTCAGCCGGGGTGTAATACGCCTGCGAGGTCGGCACGACCATGCACCAGACATTGACCGCATCGCCGAGCGCAGCCTTATAGCTGTTGAGGGTCTGGGCATAGCGTGTGCCGGTGTTGTAATTGCCGTAGAACACCTCAAGCGCACGGGGATGATCGGTGCCGGAATGCACGACCATGACGTTGTTGACCATCTTGGTGACGCCGTCGTTCTGCGGTGCCTCGGTGACCGGGTCGGTGGGGGCAAGGGTCGGCGCTTCGGTGGTGGTGACTGCCTTGGTGGTAGCCTTGGTCGTTGCCTTTGTGGTGGAGGCGTGGGTGGTGCCGGACTTGGTGGTCGAAGCCGCCTTGGTGGTGGACTTCACGCTGCCGGAGTTGCCGGAGTTGCCGGTATTGCCAGAATTGCCGGTGTTACCGGAATGACCGGTATTGCCCGTATTGCCGCTGTTTCCGGTATTGCCGGAATGCTGTGCGGCGGAGGTCGCACCGGTCGGCGCAGACGTGGTGGTGTGTGCCGATGTCAGGGAAGTGGTGCTGCCAGTGGATGCTTCGGTGATGACAACGAGGTCGGAGTCGTCAGACGTCGTGGTTTCAGACTCGCTTTCCTCAGCGGTGGTGTCGCCGTTTGTTTCGGTCGTGGCAGCCTCGGTATCCCCGGCGAGGCTCTCCGTCTGCTCCGGCATCTTGCCGCAAGCGCTCATCATGACGAAACTCAGCGCCAGGATGGCAGCAATCGTTTTTTTCATAAACCCATCTCCTTATAATTTGCATGGAATTTGTTCATATTTCCATATGTCAGATTGGTACGATAGGGCAGAGAATTTGTCGAATAAACTGTCCTATCTGCACCAAACCCCTATAAACGCAGAAAAAGCCGGTAATGAAAACCAGCTTTTTCATGAACATTTTGTAAATGAATTGTGAATGGATTACTCGCCCTCGGAAGGAGCAGGTGTGCCATCATAACTATCTCTTTGGATTGCAGCAAGACGAGCTACAACATCTCCAGAAAAAGTAAACGGAGTATTGCGAACAGAATCAAGTGTTTCCATCTGACGATTTGCAGAGTAAGAACCAAAATTATTAGTGCCTTGATTTTCCGCTGCTACAGAAGCCTTAACAAGATAGTTGTCAATGCGCACAGCCCAACAAATCTCCTCAGCACCTGAAACTGTTCTGTTGACAGTAGTAAATACTTCACGAGCTGCATTATGAGCAGAATCACCATCAACATCAGCACTTTGGATTGGTGTTGTAATTTGGTTTTCAAGAAAACTATAAGTTCCAGTACCATTTATACTCATTACATTTGCGGTTCCTGCAAAACCGCTCTTATCTGCATCCGCTCTCATTCTATCCTGCGAAATCAGCCGCTGTGCAGCGGTTTGTGCCGCATTATAAACCATCTTTGCATCGGCGTTAGCAGCCTGGATGCGGGAACGACGGTAGTAGTTCATCATGGACGGCATCAGAATTCCGAGCAGGATTCCGATGATCGCAATAACGATAATGAGCTCGATCAGGGTAAAACCCTTAGCGGTTCGCTTCATGTTATGATTCATATCTATGCACCTCTCAGTCGCTGTGAGTTCAAATTTCATTCACAATTATAGTATAGCATTTTCTTGACAAAAAGTCAACCATTTCTACTACAATTTTTGTGCTGCTTTTTTTACAAAAAAC
>CACXGK010000201.1 GCA_902767115.1 uncultured Ruminococcus sp. | reverse complement strand
GAGCGCTTTGCGGCGCTATGCGCCGCCCGCCGTCAAAGACGGCGGATTGCAAATCGTTATTCCGATTTGCAATAGCGCGTAGTATAAATGCTTGAAACACAAAAAAATCGCAGACCCTCTACCGAGGTTCTGCGAACGATCATGGTGCCGCTAACCGGACTTGAACCGGTACGATATTGCTATCGAGGGATTTTAAGTCCCTTGTGTCTGCCAATTTCACCATAGCGGCAACAGTTTTATTTTAGCACAATTTTAGCGATTTGTCAAGTGGTATGGCGGATTTTTTCAAAGGATTGCCAAATGTGTGCCAGAAAACGGTAAATTTTTAGCATCTTCCACCATGATTTTCGCCAAAAATGCCCGATTCGCAGCCTCGCATTTTTGCTGAAAACGTGCATATCCTCAGCAAAAGCCCCCCAAAACGCTCAGGGCGTATGGGTGCTTTGTGGTTGGGTTGGGGTTATGGGTGCAGGGAAGTGATGCCGTCCGCCCCGGTGCAGTACCGCTGCACCGGGGTTTTACTTTGCATTTCCGTTAGCTTAATGCAACCGCATCGTCCCAAAACGTTAGCGGAACGTCATGGCGGAATGCGCATTTGGGGAGAGAGTTTTGTGAAGTCTGCCAAAAATCGGAAAGGGGATTGACAAGGGTGGCAAAATATGATATGATAACACTGTTACGTAACACTGTTATCAATGGGGTGATGCAATGGAACAAGAGAATGCACGGCGGGAACGGCTCATCGCCTGCGCCAAGAGGGAATTCCTCGAAAAAGGCTTTGCTAAGGCTTCCCTGCGCAATATCAGCAAGGAGGCTGGGCTCACCACCGGGGCGGTCTATTTCTTCTGCAAGGACAAGAATGGGCTGTTTGGTGCCGTGGTCGAGGAGCCGCTGCAGCGCATCGCTGCGGCGATTTCTCAGCACTTTGCGGAGGATCTGGAGGAGGATCTGACGCAATTCCGGCATACCGAGGGCGACCATGACGCCTTTGCGGAGCTGATGATCGATCTGCTGTACGCCGACCGGGATGCCATGATGATCCTGCTGCAAAAGGCAACGGGGTCTGCCTACGAGGACATTGTTGACCGGTTCATCGGGATGGTCGAGCAGCACGGGCTGGCGCTCGCAAACCACTTTGCTGCCGCAGTGCCGGGGAAGCGTGTGAATCCCTATATGCTCCACTGGCTGTCCCATGTGCAGGTCAATGCGTTCGTGCATCTGCTGACGCACGAGCCTGACCCTGAGGCGGCCCGCAAGGCGATCAAGCCCGTCATGGATGTTCTGATCGAGAGCTGGATGGGGCATATTCTGGAGGATGATTCCTGATGTTTCGTGGGAAGCGTGGGCTTCCCATCCATTTTGTGATAGCGTTAGCGATAGCTTACTGCAGGAGGAGAGCTTATGTATCTGCAAGTGAAAGATGTGAAGAAAAGTTACGGCAAGGACACCAGCTTTGTCCAGGTGCTCAAGGGTATCACAACCGGGGTGGAGCGTGGGCAGATGTGCGTCATTCAGGGTACCAGCGGTTCCGGCAAGTCCACACTGCTCAACTGCATCGGCGGTCTGGATACGATGGATTCCGGGTCGATCACGGTGGACGGGAAGGAGATCTTCGGGCTGAAACCGGCGCAGCTTTCGGATTACCGGCGTGACAACCTTGGGTTCATCTTCCAGTTTTACAACCTCGTCCCGAACCTCACCATCCGGGAGAATATCCAGATCTGCCAGCATATCGCAGAAAATCCCCTCGACATGGATGAACTGCTCGACACACTCGGACTGACCGAGCACCAGAACAAATTCCCGTCCCAGCTCTCCGGCGGTCAGCAGCAGCGCTGTGCCATCGCCAGAGCACTCATCAAGAACCCAAAGCTTTTGCTCTGCGACGAGCCGACCGGTGCGCTCGATTCCAAAACGAGCCGGGATATTCTGATCCTGCTCGAAAAGATCAACGAGCGTTACGGCACGACCATGCTCATCGTCACGCTCAACAATTCCATCAAGAACATGGTTCACAAGGTCATCATCATCAAGGACGGGCTCGTGAAAACCGAGTATGTGAACGAGACCCGTGTCCCTGCCGCAGAACTGGAGGATCTCTAATGAATCAGGTACTCAGAAAACGCCTGCTGCGTGACCTGCGAAAGAATATCGGGCGGTATGCAGCACTGTTTTTGCTCTTTGTCATGGGCATTTATCTTGTGGTTTCCATCGTGGGTTCGGCGGAAATGGTCTTGCAGGGAACCGAACGCCAGAAAACGCTCAACTGCGTGGAGGACGGGCAGTTCAGTGTGTTCCTGCCGCTGTCGGAGCGTGATCTTGACAAGCTCACAGAGGACGGCACCGAGATCGAGCCGATGTTTTCCCTCGATCTGAAGTCCGGGGATGCGACGCTGCGGCTTTTCAAGAACCGTGAGCACATCGACCTCGTGCAGCTCGATGAGGGCAAGCTGCCTGCAAAATCGGGCGAAGCTGCGATCGAAAAGGGCTATGCTGATGTGCATTCCCTGCACGTCGGGGATACCGTCACGGCGGACGGGTACACGTTTACCATCACGGGTATCGGGTCGGTGCCGGACTATGATATGTGCATTGCGAAATTCAGTGATACCGCCGTCTGGCGTGAGACATTTGGGCTGTTGTTCGTGACAGCGGAGCAGTATGACGCCATCCGGGATAGCAGCGACCTTGGGGCAGAGGCGTACACCTACGCCTACCGACTGGGCAATACCACGGACGATGCCCTCAAGGAGCAGATCAAGAAGATCGAGATCACACCCGATCAGGTGCAGGATCGTTTCTTCCGGGAGATGGTCGATGATGTCCTTTCCGACCGTGAGGAGCTGGAGGACGGCGTTGACGAGCTTGCGGACGGGGCGAAGGAATTATCGGACGGACTGCATGAGCTTGCCGACAGTAATGCCGATTTGCAAAGCGGCGCTGATGCGATCTTTGCGGCATATCTGCGGCAGGTCAACTGGATGCTCGCCGAGCAGGGAATCACTTTGACAAAGGACGACTATGCGCAGACTTTGGATGCGCTGATCGCCCAGACGCAGTCGCAGGAGCTTGCGGAGCTCAAGGAAGGTCTGGACAGCGTGGCACAGTTCCGTGACGGCATCTACGACTACACGGACGGCACCAAGGAAGCCGCCAAGGGTGCCAAGGAGCTTGCCGGGGGCGTCGGTGATCTCCAGGCGGAGACCGGCGATCTGCTCGATGAGGTGTTCGACCTCGACATCGAGAACCTGACTTCGTTTGTGACGGCGTCCGATAACATCCGCATTGCTGCCGCTGCCGGGGATGTCATCATGGATAAGAACGTCGGACTGATCGCCGGTGTGATCGTGCTGGCACTGTTTGCGTATGTGGTATCGGTCTTTGTGGTGCATCAGATCGAGCAGGAGCAGAGCGTCATTGGTGCGCTGTATGCGCTCGGCGTCAAGAAAAACGACCTCATGCGCCACTATATCACCATGCCGACACTGGTGGCATTTGTGGCTGGACTGGTCGGGACGGCGCTGGCGTTTTCGCCCATCGGTATCGGGATGCAGGTGCAGGATACCTACAGCTATTTCTCCATCCCGGTGTTTGCGCCGGTGTATCCGCTGTATCTGATCGCTTACGCTGTTGTGATGCCGGCGGTGATTTGTGCGGTGGTCAATGCCTTTGTGATCAATCAGAAGCTCTCCCGCACCGCACTGTCCCTCATGAAAAACGAGCAGTCTGCCGGGAGCTACAAGCAGTTTGACCTCCATGTCAAGAGCTTTCCGCGGCTCTTTGCTATCCGCCAGCTCGTCCGGGAGTCCCGTTCGGCGGTCACGATGGTGCTCGGAATGCTGGTGTCACTCATGGTCGTGATCATGGGTATCGACTGCTTTGTGATGTGCAAGGGCGTGCAGGAGGAGACCGTGCAGGATACGACCTACGGCTACCAGTATTTATATAAGTATCCGTCGGCGGAAGTGCCGGAGGGCGGCGAGGCGGCATACCTCGAATCCCTCACCACGGACTGCATGGGCTATACGCTCGATGTGACCGTGCTCGGCGTGGACAAGGATAACCCCTACTTCGACGCCAAGCCCGAAGCCGGCAAGAACAAGGCAGTCATCAATGACGCACTGCACGAGCGTTTCGGGTACAAGGTCGGCGACCGGGTGACGTTCCATGATGCGGCGGCGGATGTGGATTACAGCTTTACGGTGACGGGCATCAGTGACTATTCCGTGGGATTTATGGTGTTCATGGATATCGACAGTATGCGGGAGCTGTTCGGGCAGGACGAGGATCACTACAATGTCGTGTACTCGGACAAAGCGCTCGATATCGAGGAAGGACGGCTCTACTCGACCCTCAGCAGGGAGGACGTGGAGCGCACGGCAAGCGTGTTTGTCGAGCTGATGTCCTCGCTCGTGACGATGCTGATCGTGGCAGGCGTGATCATTTTCTGCGTTGTGATGTATCTGATGATGGGTGTCATGATCGACCGTTCGACGATGGGCATTTCGCTCATCAAGATCTTCGGCTACCGTCCGGGGGAGATCCGGTCGCTGTATCTTAACGGCAATTTCCTGATCGTTGCCGTGGGCGCTCTGGTGAGCGTGCCGGTGTCCAAGCTCATCATGGATCGGCTGTATCCGGGATTTGTTGCGAATGTGGCGTGCTCGATGAAGCTTGCATTCCCGTGGTATCTGTATGTGATGATCTATGCAGCCGTGCTGGTGATCTATTTCGTCATCAACCGCCTGCTTGTCGGCAAGATCAACCGCATCTCGCCGGTGGAGATCCTGAAAAACCGGGAATAAGAAAAGAAGCTCTGCGGTGCATCTACCGCAGAGCTTAGTCTGTCAAAAAACCATTCTTGAAAGCGTGAAGCAAACGCAAAAGTTTTTGGTCCAGCTTTTTTCAAAAAGCTGGTCAGGTCCAGG
>CACXGK010000200.1 GCA_902767115.1 uncultured Ruminococcus sp. | reverse complement strand
TCAGTGCCTGTGCAGCCGTTGCCAGCTTCAGCGGCAGGGACAGCGATGCCGCCCAGACCATCGTGCATTGCCATGCATCCGGGGAAAACTGTGTGCCGAGATATTTTGACAGGCAGGTGCGCTCAAACTGTGCGTTCCATGCCGATTTGATAATACTGTCATCCTGCAGCGCATCCACGACCTCTGCCGGGAGACGCTCCCCGCAGGCCATATCCACACACCGCACATCATCATCGTCAAATGCATATGCGAACAGAAGGATATGAAAATCTCCCTCTACATAGCGGTACACGCCGCAGTTCGGGAGATCTACATCGCTGTAGGTCTCCAGGTCGATGGAAAGTACACGTCTCAATATGATCACCACCTTTTTGTATGTACGGGAGGACTTGCCTCCCTGATCTCAGCTCAGAAAACCCATGTCTTCATCGCCGTCGAAGTCGTCATCCTCGCCCTCGATCTCAGCGAAGTCGGACGATGCGGACGGTCTGCCAGCAAGACGTTCACCGTGACGTACAAGCTGAATGTTCTGGAGTCCTGCTGCGATGCCCTTGTTGCCGGATGCTGCAAAGCCGTAGAAGTTGACGGACACGTTGCAGTAGTCGCCGCTGCCGCATTCCATCGGGTCGAGGATCGGCTGCACATGGCGGTCAACGATCTGCGGGGCGTCCTTGGATGTGGCGTTAAAAAAGAAGTGACCGGCGTAGTTCTCGTCATCGGGGCGGTCGATGTCGCCGTCATGCATGGGCAGCTTCAGATTCGCTGGGATCTTGCCGCCCCACTTCTTCTCCTTGGCCGCCTCCTTCGCCGCCTCGATCGCCTTCTTTATCTTGGCGAGGGTCGCCTTGTCGTCCTTGGGGATGAGCAGAGACACGGAATACTTCTCGTCACCGCCGTTGATGGATCGCGCCTCCCAAATGTTGGCGAAGCTGATGCGGCACGGCACGATGACCTTTGTTGCGGGTGCGTTGTTGTTTGCCATTGTAATACCTCCTAATAATTTCATTCTTCGTCCGGCAGAGCGGAAAACTCCTCGCCGGGTGTTGTGAGATCGACAGGCTCTCTCGGATCGCTCTCTGGCACGAGCGCCAGCTTTCCGGGCGGTTTCGCCACATACGCTCCGAGCAACTCATTGAACTTCTTTTTGCCCATCATCTTTTCAAATTCCGTCAGCGTGATGAGCGTCTGCTTGTAAAGATCGGTGTAGCCGTTCTGCACAGCGACATCGACCACCGCCTTGGTGTCTGTGAAAATACGCTTGCTGCGTCCCTCGACCACCTTATAGCCGGGAATGGGTACGCCGTGATTGATCGCCTCGGAGGAGACGAACGCGAATACCGCCTCGATCCACGAGGATATCCTGTTCAGGGTAGGCAGGATCTCTGCCAGCTCAGTGATTGGAATCAGTCCCGGCTGCTTGAATACGGCGGTATTGGTATCCGCTTCATAGGGCGCTGTCATATCAGATTCCTCTGTTGTGTCATCGAATGCGCCCGCATCAAGATCAAGGAAATCCTCACGGCAGAGCGCCAGTGCTTCATCGGCACACGCCTTGCAGACCGGCTTTGCACGGCAGAAACGGCACCAGTCGCCGGGATGCTGTTCGCCCTTGCCCTCGTAGGCAAGTTTGGCAATGGGCTTGATGCTTTCCGCCCATTCATTCAGCTCTGTGACCGGCATTTCGCAGGTGCTGATATTATCGAGCCTCGGCTGCACGATCGACATTCTAACGATCTCCACATCGTAGATAAAGTCATACGCCCTGAGTGCGCCTATCGCATACAGCATCATCTGCGGATTATGGTCGGCATCCACAAAAACGCCTTTTCCATTTTTGTAATCCACTATGTGGAGAAGTCCGCGACCTTCAGCATCTTTTCCTATGACGATCATGTCGCCCGTTCCGAATCCGCTCGGTGCAATGTGGCTGTAGTCCAGCTTCTCCTCCACAAGTGCCATCGGCTCTGTGCCGTTTGCCTTTATCTCCTCGATGATGCCAATCACAAACTCGGCGTAGATATCCGTAGCCTGCTCGATCTCCTCGGTGTAGTATTCCGACTGCGGGCGCTCCATACGGTCATGCAAATACTTCCGCACCTTGTACTCGCACAGCTCGTGCGCCGCTGTCCCTTCCTCGGCAAACTCGCTGGATGTATTCGGG
>CACXGK010000199.1 GCA_902767115.1 uncultured Ruminococcus sp. | reverse complement strand
TTCAGTGTAGTAAAGATTCAGCGTACATCAGGCGTGCGGATTCTCGAAATCAAAGAACCCGTCGTCCTGGTCACCATCGTCATGGTGGTGCATTGCAGGACTGCCGTAGAGGTCACGTCCACGGGTACCATAGCGGTCACGCTCCATGTTGATGTGCTTGTCGAGCAGCTTTAGCACCTCACGGGGCTGCTTGATCGCCTTGATGTCAAATTCCGGAGCATCGACGTCACGGCTGCAAATGTGGATGGTGCCGCAGCCGAACATTCTCTGCCCGAAGGGGAGCATGAGCTTCTTGTCGGTGATCTTGTACAGGTCGATCTCCTCCTCCTCAAGGTTGAAGATGCCGGTACGGCAGATCAGCTTGGTCTCCGTCAGGAAATAGACGGTAAACGACCAGGGAAGTCCCAGAAATGTACGCTTTCTGTCTCTCCACAGGTAATCGAAATCATCTCTCATGGTTTGTTGCCTCCTGTTCTTGGGCGCCCGGCGGACGGCACGGGCGTTCAGTATGTGTGTTACAGGATCACTTCTGTCACGCCGCCGCCGAGCTGCGCCTTGGCGCCGCCGAATACGCTGACGGTAAAGGTCTTGTCGGTCGGGGTGGCGGTAACGGTGATCTTGCCGCCGATGTTAAAGGCGGTGAGGGTGACAGCGAGATTGGCATCGCTGTCATAGATGCTGGCAGTTGCATTCTGTCCCTCAGCGAGGTTGTAGATCACTGCTTCAGCATTCTGTACGTAATCATAGACCGCATCCTGCTTGAAATCGCCGTAAACAACGATAGAACCAGGTCTTGCGTAGACCGGCATCTCCAGGAAGCTGCACTTGCGGCGGACGAATCTGCCGCCCTCCACGGTCTCACCGGTGATGATATCCGTCCACTTGCCCTCCGGGAGGTAGACGTCAGCGGTGCCTTCTGCATTCATGACCGGAGCACAGAGCAGGGAATCGCCGAGGAGATACTGCTTGTCGAGCGTCGGAACAGCCGGGTCATCCGCAAAGGACATGACCATCGGGCGCATCATCGGGATACCGGTCTCGTGGGTCTTGACAGCCTGCGCAAAGAGATACGGCATGAGTCTGCCCTTGAGCTTGACGAAGAAGCGCAGGACAGCGCAGGCATTTTCGGGATTGTCGGGTGTGTCCTCCTCATACGCCCACGGCACTCTGTAGGACGTGGAGCCGTGCAGACGGGAGTGCGTGGACAGCAGTCCGAATGCGCACCAGCGCTTGTAGACATCCGCAGTTGCCGTCTGCTCGAAGCCGCCGATATCATGCGAGAAGAAGCCGAAGCCGGACGAGCAGAGCGACAGTCCGCCACGCAGGGTCTCTGCGATGGAGGTGTACTCCGCAGAGCAGTCGCCGCCCCAGTGAACGGGGAATTTCTGACCGCCAACGGTAGCGGAGCGTGCGAACAGAACCGGCTTGTTCTTGCCGACAACGCTTTCGAGCGCCTCAAAGACGCATTTATTGTACAGATAGGTGTAGTAGTTGTGCATAGCGATGGGATCGGAGCCGTCGAAATAGCGCACATTGGTGGGGATACGCTCGCCAAAGTCCGTTTTGATGGAGTCAACACCCATGGATGCAAGCTTTCTGACGTGATCGCCGAACCACTTGTAAGCGTCCGGATTTGTGAAATCCACGATCGCCATACCGGACTGCCAGAGGTCTGTCTGGAATACGGAGCCGTCCGGATTCTTGATGAAATAGCCGTTCTTCATGCCCTCCTCAAAGAGAGAGGCACGCTGTGCGATGTACGGATTGATCCAGCAGCAAACGCCCAGTCCTTTTTCGTGCAGACGTCTGAGCTGTCCTTCAGGATCGGGGAAGGATGCCTTGTCCCACTCGAAATTCGTCCACTCAAAGCCCTTCATCCAGAAGCAGTCAAAATGGAACATATTCAGCGGGATATCACGGCTGAACATACCGTCCACGAATTCATTGACGGTCTCCTCATTGTACTCGGTCGTGAAGGAGGTGGACAGCCACAGACCAAAGGACTTTGCCGGCGGCAGAGCAGGCTTGCCGGTGAGGTCGGTGTACTTTACCATGACCTGTTCGAGGTTCTCGCCGGCAAACAGGTAATACTCCAGCTCCTCGCCGGGGAGGGTCATGGACACCTTGGAAACGGTATCAGATGCGACCTCGAAGCTCACCTTGCCGGAGCTGTTGACGAGGACGCCGTAGCCGTTGGAGGACAGATAGAACGGGATGGACTTGTAGCTCTGCTCGGAGCAGGTGCCGCCGTCGGCATTCCAGATCTCGACGTTCTGACCGTTCTTGACGAAGGGGGTGAACTTCTCGCCGAAGCCGTAGATATTCTCCCCGACATCGAGTGTGAGCTGCTCACGGGTGTAGGCGGTGTGCGGATCGACCGGGTAGTTGAAGAACTGGTCGTCACGCTGTGCAGCCATTCTGGCATCGGCACGGTACTGGTTCTCCTCGATGTAGGAGGTGCAGCGCCAGCCGGCACCGGTCAGACGCCTGCCGTCGTAGGAGAATTCCACATCCCAGCTAAAATCACGGAGGATGCGCACCTTGGTCTTGCCGGCGGTCATTTCGATGTGCTTGTCATCCTCGGTGATGACAGCCTTGTAGCCGGCAGGCTCATTCAGCTCGAACTGCGGCTGGTTGTGCAGTGTGCCCTTGTGGTGAACGATATGTACCTTGATGACATCGTCCGCAACGGCAGTATAGGTGATCTCCAGTGCGACGCCGCCAAGGGTCATGGCACGGTTATAAATGGGGTTGGTAACAGCAAGTACTGTAATGGAATTTTCGGTATGTGTCACTTCATATGCCTGTGCGGCGGAGTGAACCTGGTAGCCTTTCTGATTCAGCCAGAGACCGTCGGAAAATTTCATACATCATCCTCCTGGAATTTTGTTCATTCATTCACATTTGTTCATTCATTCACAAATTAGAAACATCTTCTGTGCGCCTATGCGCACTAATATTGTAACATATTTGTAAACACTTGTCAATCGGAAAACGCAAAATTCTTTTCCGTCTATCGCAAATACTGCAAAAAAATACCCCTCCGCAGGCGGGAGGGGACAAAGCTTGCAGCGCTTATGCAAGATGCGACTCAATGACCTTCATGATCTCGTTGAGGCGAGCCTCGCCGACGCCCTTGACCTTGGAGAGGTCAGCACGCAGAGCTTCGAGATCCACAGTCGCCGGAGCTGCCTGTGCTGCTGGTGCAGCGCCCTCATTGGCATCCTCCTTGCCGGACTGGTAAATGTCCTGAATAAAGGACTGCATAGCAGCCTTGTCCATCTGCTTGATGGTTCTGTAAAGCGCACGATCCAATGTAATTTCCATGATATCCTATCCCTTTCAATTCGTGATATGTTCTATTATAGCATACTTCTCCATAAAATGCAAGCCCCCATATTATTGCTTGACAGGACGGGGCGTTTCATGTATAATAAGAGGGAAACCAAAATGCTCCCCTTTGGAGGTGATCCCGATGACGGAGCAGACTGCAAGAACCGATCTGACCAAACGCTGCGCCCTGCTTGACAGTCTGCGTGGGCTGACGGTCATCAATATGGTACTGTTCCATGCAATGTGGGATCTGGTGTATCTGTTCGGGCTTCATGCGCCGTGGTTCCATGGCACGGGCGCATTCATCTGGCAGCAGGCGATCTGCTGCACATTTATCACGCTGTCGGGCTTCTGCGCTGCGATGGGAAAGCATACGCTGCGCCGGGGTGCGGTGGTATTCGGGCTCGGCGCCGGCATTTCGCTGGTGACGGCGCTGTTCATGCCGGATGAGCTGATCCTGTTCGGCGTGCTGACCCTCATCGGCTCGTCCATGCTCATCGTCGGTGCAGCAAAGCCTGTGCTCCGGAAAATCCCGGCGTGGGCAGGCTTTGCCGTGAGCTTTGTGCTCTTTGCATTCACCCGGCTCGTGGATACAGGGTATCTCGGCATTTTCTTCAAGCCCCTGATTGCCCTGCCAAGGGGGCTGTATGCCAATTACGTGACGGCATATTTCGGCTTTCCGCAGCCGGAATTCTACTCGACGGACTACTTCTCCCTCATCCCGTGGCTGTTTCTGTTCCTGACAGGGTTCTTCCTGCACGGCATCTGCGGCAGGCAGGTGCTGTCCGTGACGTGGAAGGGCGTGCGTCCTTTGAATTTCATCGGCAGACACGCTCTGCTGATCTATGTTCTGCACCAGCCGGTGGTATACGGAGTGCTGCTTGCGGTGAACTGGCTCACGACGCCGCTTCTCAATGATTATTTTGATGTTCTGTAATTAGGAGGCATTTTTCATATGGCACAGCTATTACCCTATCATCTGAGCGATACCTATAGCTATTCGCAGGTCAGCGGCATTGACCATACGGGCATCCTGTTTGACGACGGGACGAGCATTCTGTTCCAGGAGTGTGCGCAGAACTTTGCACGTTCCTATCCGGAATCCCGTGGGCGCTGCATTGCGGAGCGCCGGTTTCCGTGCTTTGAGTTTTACACCTGCGGCAAGTCGATGATCCTGCGGTTCGATGACCTGGAGAAGAAGGCACGCAGGCAATTTCAGGAATTTCAGAAACAGCTTGAATCCTACGGCTATACCACGTATGATCTGAGCTGACAGGAGGCATATATGGCATCAAAGATCATCATCATCGAAGGACTGGACGGCTGCGGCAAAAGCACACAGCTTGCGCTGCTCGAAGCCAGATTCCGGGACTGCCGGTTCCTGACCTTCCCGAACTACGATTCCCCGGCAGGCGAGATCGTCACGGAGTACCTGAACGGCTGGATCCCGGATCCGGATCCGCTGCACAGTGCCTATTCGGCGAGCACGTTCTATGCGGCAGACCGCTATATCAGCTATCGCAAGGACTGGTGTGTGGATTTCATGGCGGACAGGGATATCATTTCGGCACGCTACACCACATCCAATGCCATCTATCAGATGACAAAGCTCGATCACTCTGACCGGGAGTCCTACTGCAAATGGCTGTATGACTATGAATACGAAAAGCTCGGCATCCCGGCGCCGACGGCGGTGATCTTTCTTGATGTGCCTGTGGAGATATCACAGCGGCTTCTGACAGAGCGCTATAAGGGCGACGAGAGGAAGAAGGACGTTCATGAGGCAGACCCGGATTATCTCCGGCGCTGCCGTGAGGCGGTGCGCTATGCGGCGGGGCATGACCCCTATGCGAAGTGGTATATGCTCAACTGCTGCTATGGCACTGAGATGCGAACCCCGGAGAGCATCCACAAGGAGCTCGTTCACATGATCGAGGAGATCAGGGCGGAATAGTGCAGTTTGCAGGGGAGCACCCCTGTGACGATAGCAAGCGAGAGAACGGAGGTGAATCGGGATGAAATACGTATGTGATGCCTGCGGCTGGGAGTACGATGAGGAGCAGGGCGCTCCGGAGTACGGAATCGAGCCGGGTACCAGGTTCGAGGATCTGCCGGAGGATTTTGAATGTCCTCTCTGCGGCGTCGGCAAGGATATGTTCTCGGAAGCATGATGAAGATGAACTCCCCGGATCGGAAGGATCCGGGGAGTTCATTGCGTTTATACGGGGTCTCAGGTGAGCTTCCGCACAGCCCCGGTCGGGCAGACCTTGGTGCAGAGTCCGCAGCCGATGCATTTGTCATAGTCGATCACAGCATGGAACTGCTCCACGGTAATGGCACCCTTGGGGCATTTCTTCATGCACAGACGGCAGCCGATGCAGCCGTTGTCACACGCCTGCTGGGTCAGACGTCCGTTGTCTGCCGAGGAGCAGGCAACCACGACCACATGGCGGCGGACAGGCCGGAGGGACAGCAAAGCATTCGGGCAGGCACTTGCGCACTTGCCGCAGGCGATGCAGCGCTCCGGGTCAACGAAAGCCACACCGTCACGGATGCTGATGGCATTTTCGTCACAGACGGCAGCGCAGTCTCCCAGTCCCAGACAGCCGAAACGGCACATTCCGCTGCCGCCGTAAAAGGACTTCGCAGCGGCGCAGCTCGTCATATCTGCCGCATCA
>CACXGK010000198.1 GCA_902767115.1 uncultured Ruminococcus sp. | reverse complement strand
TTCGTAATTGCTGTACCCACGCTTGCCGGTCACGTCACCAAGGATGTCGATGCCGGGGGGCAAGGTCACGGGGGTGTTGATGTCGGGAAGCTCGATCTCCAGGGTCGCCGTGTCCTCGCTGAAATCGTACACGTCCAGCTCAAAGAACTGCCCCTCGTGCCGGAATGTCCAGCGCACCTTGCGGATGGTGTGCATCCGGGGTTCGGCTTCCTGCAAAAGCGCCTCGTATTCCGCCTCCGAGATCTCATCCTCCAGCTCGATGCGCTTGCCAAAGCCGATGGTTTTCTTCTGCGTGCAGGTGTACTGCCAGCCCTTTTCCGCCGAGCCACGCTTGCGGATGCGGCGCAGGAAATCCGGCTGCTTCCGGGTCAGATAGGTCTGGGTGATCTCCGTGGCATCTGCCTCCGGGAGACTGCACAGCACGTCCTCCGACGGGCGGCGGATCAGATACTTGCGCTCGATCTCAAGCGGCATATCGGACATTATTTGCCCCTCCCATCGGTCTTTTCCTGAAATCGCTGTGCGTACACGACAAAGCGCTTGTGCGTGCCGCAGCCGATCTCGCCGGCATCATCCCGTGCAGTCACATTCAGGGCGATCTCCCGTCCGTTCACAGCCGTGATCTCTGCCTCGGCAGTCACGGTCAGTCCCACCGGGGTGGCAGCCGTGTGACGAATGTTCAGCTCTGTGCCAACGGTCGTTTCGCCGTCCTCCAGAAATGCCGCAACTGCATTGCAGGCGGCTTCCTCCATCAGCGCCGCCATCATGGGCGTGGCAAATACGTGCAGGGAACCGCTGCCGACAGCCTTTGCGGTGCGTTCCTCGGTCACGGGCATCTGAGCGGACGCTTTGGTTCCAATGGTGATTTCTTTCATGGTGATTCTCCTTTATAGCAGCATACCTTCCTGCTTGGCGGCTTCAATGATCTCGTAGCACAGCTCGCCGAGCAAGGGGCTGCCTTCCTCGGTCACGCCCTGGTTGCGGTGGATGACCTGTTCGGCTTGGATGCTGCGGCGTTTCCAGGAAATGCCGCCTTTTTTGTAATTGAGCAGCAAGGGCTGGATGCGGTCAAGGGTGTTGGCGAATTTTGACTCCGGGGTCTCCCTCGCTTCAAATTCGTCCCAGAGCGCACGGTATTCCGCCGCCTGGTCATCGGGAAGCAGCGCAAAGATGCGGTCTGCCGCCCTGACCTCACGCTCACGCTTGGTGGCGTTGCCGGCGGTGTCGTAGGCGTAGGTATCGCCGGCGTCCACCTCCACGGCGTCATGGATGAGCACCATCTTCATGACGTGCAGGACATCCACGGGCTCACTGGCGTGCTCGGCTAAAACCGCAGCCATCAGCGCCAGATGAAAGCTATGCTCGGCGTCATTCTCCTGCCGGTCCTCGTGCAGGACGAGGGTCTGGCGGTAGACGTTTTTGAGATGCTCCAGCTCCAGCACAAAGGCAAGCTGGCTTCGCAAACGCTCGTTTTCCAATGCTGCCATATCACTCTGCCCCGTCCGTGGGTTCTTCTTCCTCGGTCTCCTCCTCGATGCGCTCGTAGATGCCGAGCTTTTTCTTCTCGTCGAGAATGCGCTTGACGCTCTTGTTGATGCGGTTCTCGGAAATTCTGCCGCTTTCGACAGCTTCCTGGACACCAGCCACAGCTTCGCTCAGGTTTTCGGGCATGAGGATGATATCGGCACCGGCTTCGATCGCAAGCACGGCTGCCTCCCCGGCGTCATAGTTGGCGGTGATATTGCCCATCTGCATGGAATCGGTGACAACGATGCCCTCGAAGCCAAGCTCCTCACGGAGCAGCTCCGTGCAAACGGTCGGGGACAGGCTTGCCGGCAGTCCGTCGCCGACGCCGCTGACCTGTGCATGGGTGATCATCACGAAATCCGCCCCGGCATCAATGCCCCTCTGGAACGGGACAAATTCTGCCTCACGCATCTGGTCGAGGGTGCGGTTGATGATGACGGTGCCGTCCTCGTGGGTGTTGCCGTCACCGGCGCCAAGTCCGGGGAAGTGCTTGAGCGTGGCTGCAACAGTGCCCTGCTCCTGGATGCCCTTGACAACGTTCTCGACCATATTGCCGACAACCTCCGGGTTGGAGCTGAAAATGCGGTCGCCGAGCTCGTTGTTGGCGTTGAGGTTGACATCCGCAACGGGCGCAAAATCGAGGTTAAAGCCAAGCACGGACAGGGTGCGTCCGAGCGTCTGACCGACCTCCATTGCTTCCTGGGGGTTATTTCTGCCGCCGATGACCTCCATCGGTTCAAGCTGGGAGGTACCGAGCTTTTCGCCGCATCTGGCGATGGTGCCGCCCTCCTCATCAACTGCCAGAAATACGCCGATGCCGCCGTCGGAAAGTGCAAAATCCTGCGTATTTTCAAGCATATCCTGTGTCTGCCCAAAGGAGCGCAGATTGTCGCCAAAATAGATCAGCCCTCCGACATGGCGCTCATCGAGAGCCGCCTTGGTCGAATCCCCGGCGCTCTGCACCTTGCTCACGCCGGTGAGTGCTTCGGGGGTAACGATGAACATCTGATAGATCTTTTCTTCGAGTGTCATGCTGCGGTCAAGGACAACGGGGGCTTCGGTGGGCGGTTCGGTCGTGGGGGGTTCCGTGGTGGGCGGTTCGGTGGTAGCTTCGGTGACAGGCTCGGTCTCGGCAACAGAGGACGTTGTCGGAGCGCCGCTGCAGCCGGTCAGCAGCATCGGCACCGTCAGCAGAAATGCGAGCAGTCTTGTCTTTCTGTGTTTCATCATAGATCCATCTCCTTATATACATACACAGATTGCCCCAACATGATCTTGGGGCAATCGTTGAGACGCAAATGGGTTTAAGGGACACAATGCCAACAACTCTGACATTTTGTCGGCTTGCGCCGACTTAGGAGGGGCTCCTCGCCCCTCCTAAACCTCCCTCGGCAGGACTATGCAGCCCTGCACCCGC
>CACXGK010000197.1 GCA_902767115.1 uncultured Ruminococcus sp. | reverse complement strand
CCCATAAAAACTCCTTTCAATCGCTGTATCTTGTGCTGTCCGCCTTGTCGGAAACATGGTCGCAGATCACCGCAAGTGCCACAGCGACTGCCTCTAACGTGCTGTCAAATATCATCATCTCATAGCGGTCACGGAAGCTGGCGTTTTCCTGTTCGATACGGCAGAGCTTATGACCGCCCACAAGAATGTCAAAGTTGTAGGACTCATAAGCGACTCTAATTTCAAGGCTCTTGTCATAGACATTCCCCGACAGGCTGCGGAACAGTCCCTTTTTGATATGTGCGATCTCCTGACCGTCTTTTTCAATGGTGTATTCAGCAAACAGCTTTGCGATCTTCTTATGAAGCACAAGCACTTCATGCTCGCCCTGACGCACCGAAAAGCGGTGCCTTGTCACATCGCCCTCTATGGTATAGACCGCATTCTTGCCGTCACGGTACGCATGATACTGCGGTTTTACAGCGGATAGCGACTGTTTCAGATACATCATGTATGGTTTGTTTTTCTTTGGCTTTTCCATTTGCTTTGCTCCTCGTGTTGTGATTACACCTGTTATACTACGCGCTATTGCAAATCGTAATAACGATTTGCAATCCGCCGTCAAAGACGGCGGGGCGGCACTGTGTGCCGCTAAGCGCTTCGTTTATACGCCCTCTATTGCAAAGCACAACGTGTTGTGCTTTGCAATAGAGGGCAGTATATACCATAGTCTTCGCCTTCATGAGAATGCAAAAATCTGCATCACGGTCTCTGTGTGGTACTGCCGGAATTGATACCATATCAAACCAGAGGTCAGAACACACGGTTCTGACCTCTGATCTTTTATATTCGCTTGATCGCCGCAGCGTGTACTGTCAGCTTGACCTGAACAATTACTCAGCAGTTGCGAGAGCTGCCATAGCTGCACCCAGATCCTCTGCGGTGCCCTCAACTGCTGCAAAGGTGAGCACAGTACCATCATCGCCAGTCAGAACGAGAGTCTCCTCATCGGGCGTCTCCCAAGCATAGGTATCCTCGCCGAGGTACATATAATCCTCGTCAACGGTATACTCGCCTTCGTCGCCAACCGGCTCCATGTCTTCGGTCAGAGCGAATACACAAGCAGTATTGCCATCGAATGCGAGACCAGCAATGGTGCCTTCCTCGTCTGCACCTGCCCAGAGAGTGCCGTCAAAGTATGCAGACAGGTCTTCGCCATCCTCTGCACCCTCAGCATCCTCATCGTCGTCTACAGCTACAGTCGCATCGCCGGACTCGATATCACCGAGTACAACAGCAGCGCCGATGAACTCAGCAGCATCGTCCTCAGTTGTCTGAGTCATCTCAACAACCTCGCCGTCAATTTCCAGCTGCAGAACGGAGAGATCCTCAGCAATATCCCAGCCCATTTCCAGAACCGGTGCATAATCTGCGTTGTAGAGAGTGATCGTATCGTAGTCAATACCCCAGTAGAGAGACTCAACGACCGGATTACCCTCGTTGTCGATGGATGCCCATACCATAGCATTGTCGAACATTGCCATTACCAGACCGTTATCAGCGGAATCAGTACCGAACCAGTAAGTCTCGTTCAGAGCTTCACCAACGGTCTTTGCCAGGGACATCTTCTCCAGCTCCTCAACAGCAGCGTCGATGGAATTTGCATCGGTCTGTGCCATTACGACGGTATCCATGATGACCATGGTATCGGAATCTTCGTTATACTCCCAGTCAAAGCCGCCGATCTCATCAGTCAGCTCTGCATCAGAATAGATGAAAATGTGGCTTGCATCTGCGGTGATATCCCAGTAGCCCTGTACTTCGCCGCCCATGTCGTCTGCAAAGTAAACCTCATCCTCACCGAATGCCAGAACATAGCAGTTGAAATCTGCGTCCATGCCGACCCAAACCGTGTCGGAAACAGCAGCGAGCAGCTCAGCAGCCAGAGCAGCAGCCTCATCATCAACCTCTTCCTCGGTATCAGCTTCAGTTTCAGCCACGGTGGTTGCCTCAGTAGCAGCTTCTGTAGCGGCCTCTGTTGCCGGTGTGGATTCAGCCGGAGCATCGCCGCCGCAAGCGGTGAAAGCGGTCAGGGAGAGTGTCATAGCTGCCAGAACAGCGGCAATTTTCTTCAGGTTTTTCATAATCTTTACTCCTTATCCATGTTTGGTTTGTCTATCATTTCCGGAATGTTTTCCATATCGAAATCAGGAGGAAATACACAATGAGCAGCGTGTATTCGATTTCTTCGCCGGAATTCGTTCCGGAAATGATAGGTATATCATATCAGCAAAAATGCTGGTATGTGCAGTGTGAAAATGTCAGTCACGGATCATTCATTGCGGTAATGGATGATCTCGTTGGGTTCGTTTTCGAGGAATTTGCTGTATTCTTCGACAAATGCTGCCATCCGGAATCCGGCTTCAATCTCGTCTGTGTGATCGTTTTCCATCACCAGTTCGATCAGCTTTGCAGCACCAGAATCCTGCTTCAGCAGGGCTTGAATAATATAAGCGTCCTCTGTGCGGACTGCTTTTTGATCTGTACCAAGCTCCAGTGTCATAGTATTCTTGTCATACTTCGCTTGCTTTTTTAACTTCACTGTTCTCCTCCTTTCCGGTGAATCAGACCTAACTGCATTGCCTTTCGTTCAGCCTCAGCGCGGTTCTTTGCGCCGAGTTTCTGATAGATATTGCGGTTATGCTTTTTCAGACCGTCATAAGAGATGCCGCATAGTTTACAGATCTCCTGCATGGAAAGTCCCTGACAGAGCAATCCGAGCACCTGTGTCTCACGATCTGTGAGATAGATATCCGGTTTCTTCATTAATTGCAGATAATCCGGATAGGCAAGAGCTGTTTTCTTGCTTTCATCCATCACATCCTTCAGGAACACCTTGGAAACACTTTGATTCTCATAGTGCATCAGTAAGGGCAGCACCGCTGCACCTTCCAGTGAGAACACACGCACGAAATGAAACTCCTCTGCCAATCTGAGCGCTTCTGTCAGAAGTTCCTTCCAGTTTTCATTCTCCATGCGGTACAGAATGACAGCCTTCAGGACATTGTTTTCGATCATCATATAGGTGCGCTGATAGCTCTGGAAATACCCCGTCAGGAAGCAAGCCAGATCAAGCGCCTCTGTCAGGCGGTTTTCAGCGATCAGACATCGGATCTTCACAACATATCTGTATCTGTCGAGTACATAGAAGCTTTTCTTTTCGTCCGGTGCAGATTCGAGATAGGCACGGATCGTGTTTTTATCATTCGTGTAAAGTGAAAACCATACACAGAATGCCTGAAAATTGGGGAGAAGCTGGGTTGCCTGCTCCTCGCTGATTTTCTGACGGAACATATCCAGCCGACGTTTTGCGATCGGATACTGTCCCTGCAGCAGATGCTGCTTGATGAGAAGTCCTGTGGCGGCAAAGATCAGTTCCATCTTACCGTCATTGGCAGCGTCTGCAATGCCATTATTGAGTCGGGTGACGATCTCATAGGGATCGACAGTGCCTTTTTCAAAATAGCTCTCAGACAGTGCAATATCGACAAGCCCTTTGCCGGTTTTTCCGAGCACGATCTCGATCGGATGTCCCAGAAATCGGGCGATGGCGTTATCATTTTTTGACCAAACACAGAAATCAAGACCGCCGTTCATCAGGGACGGGAGATTCGATGTCACGGAAAACTCCGGAAGCTTGATCTCACCGGATTTGAGAAGTAAAAATGCATTTTTCAGGATCCCGATAATGCCCTTTCCGGCACGATGCGGCAGCGCAATATCCAGATACACCAGTTTGTTTCTGGCTTCCTTGCGCAGATGTCTGGGATGATCCGGATTTTCTGCATAGTCCTTCAGCTTTGCGTACCAGTATTCAGAACCCTGTGGATCCATCACGAGAGAACGCAGCATGGACATTCCGCAGATCAGCACCGGATTTTCACAGATCGTCTGCTCCGGAAGTGCGTCATAATATTTTCTGGTATCATAATAATGTCCGGTTCCGGGGTGTCTGGCGGCATTCCGGATGAGAAGCTCAATCATCTGTTCCTCTGCATCCGCAAGGCTGTAATACTCCAGCGCCCTGCTGATGTCATCATGCTGTTCATACCAGTATGCAGCACGGTAATAATTGTCCCTTTGTTTTTCTGGTGAATACGATTGCTTTCGTTTCCAGCGCAGGAATCTTTCGACCTCCGGACGAAATTTCCAGAGTGACTGCCCGACACGAATGACATACATCCCTGTTTTCTGCAAGAAGGAAAGATACTCTCTGACACACTGACTGCCTGTGACCGACGCAGCGAAATCCTCGCTGAATTCCGAATATGCTGCAACTGCGAGCAGAAAGTTCCAGATCTCGCTGTCATACCCGTCGAACACTCTCCTGTCCCAGAAACGGAATATCTCCTCCCAGACGGTATCAATGAGTATGGGGTCTACCTCCCCGGAGGAGATGATGTGCTTCATGTAGAGCAGGGCAGCAATCGGATACCCCTGACACCATTCGGTGAGCTGTTCGCATTCCTCTTGTTTTAGCGTGACCCCATGACATTCAAATAGGTCCATGATCTGCTTTTCTTGCAGACGGAAATCTTCCTCTGAGAGAAACACAAAATCAAGAGAGATTATCAGATCTTCGAGCCATTCCGGGAATTTTCCACGGCTTGCAAGAATCGTCTGAAGCCCTTTTTCACACAGGAGCGATGCGATATAGTTTCTGGAATCGTAGTCGGTGATGAAAGATACATCATCCACAAACACGATGCTCTGCCGAATCTTTGAAAACTCCGGCATCTGATCGAGTCTGCCGCTGATTCCGGTAAGGCGCAGAATGCTTTTGAAGGCATAATAATCATTGACCGCAGCCGTTTTACCATATCCGGTCGGAGCAGAGATCCAGACGGGTGCGAACCTTGCTTCTGCGAGCTTTAACTTTTCTGAGACCGCAGGGATCTTGATATAGTCCATACTTTGCTTACCTCAATGTTCCTTCGTCTCGACATGATATATTTTACCATGACGACCGGGATTTGTATAGTACCCCCAGGGGTACTTCCGGCTTTTTTTGCATCATTTCGCTCAAAACGTATCGAAATAGATTTCCTCGTCCTCGATCGAGAAGGAGACAGGGTCGGTCTGATAGTAGTTTCCGTAGATGTCGTTGATGCAGAACGAGTAGAGGTAATCGCCATCCGGCAGCGTTTCAAAATAAAGTGTCGGATCATCGTCATATTCGTATTCTTCACCATAATAATAATAGGAATCATCAGAATTCAGATCATAGGCTGTATACAGCGGCGTGATGATGTCACCCGTCTGGAGCTGTGTCGTGATTCTGGAAGACGCACCGCTTTCGTCCTGACCGTTCCAGATGTCAATGATCGCTGCTTCCACATTTTCCTCGTCATAAGCAAAGCGAAGATACGTTTCCTCACCATTGAGCAGGATCGGGGAAATGTAAAGATCATAGCCATCGCATTCCTCGTACAGATATGCTGCCAGGTACTGATCGTCGGGCAGGCTGAACCAGAAACCGTCGAAATTATCCGAAAAAACGCCTTCCTCCCAGTCCTCATAGATCTCACCGGTAAAGCCAAGCTCGATCATTTCTTCGGTTTCTTCATCCAGCAGATACACCGCAGCTTCGACATAATCGGTCTGATACAGACTTTCCTCAGAGAGCGAGAACCAATAGTTTCCGTCCTCATCAAAGGCAGGCTCGTCAATAAATGTGATGTCCGCATCAGCCCCGGCAGTGAAATCATCCGCATAGTCCCATTGAGAATCGAGATCCAGCAGATAGCTCAGGGTCGAATTGCCTTCTGATTCCGTATATGCATCGGCACTCCACTCATTGGAGAACAGATCGAGTACGGATGCATTGTTGTAATCGCTGATGCTGCCGGAATGGACAGCACCGTAAGCGATCTTATCCACCAGACCCAGATAATAGGAACTCAGGCAGACATCCTTGAAAATACTAAGCTCCTGTGAACCGTCCTGCACCTGAAGCGGATAGTAAATGGATAAGCCGCAGGAATCCGTGTGGTCGGAACCCTTCACCTGATAGACGACCGCATCTGAGAGCGCCTGCAAAGCCGTTTGAGCGCTGCTGCACTTGTCGGTTCCGGCAGCGATCAGACCGGCGAGGTCTACCATATTCGTATAGCCGGAGGCTCTGTTATTGCCGCCGAAATTATCCGCTGCGGAGATCTTTCTGGCAATCTCCGAGAAGTCCGCATCATGTTCTGTCATCTCGTACAATTCTTTCGCATAGGCATCGAATGAGGTCAGAAGTGCATCCATCTTTCGCAGATCGGTAACGGCAAGGGTGGCGCTGTTTTCTTCGCCGATCTCACGGCAGCCCTCATAGAAGCTGTCGCAGATCACCTTGCCGATCTCGCTGCCGTCACAGTCCGGATGCTGTGCAAGATAATTGCCCATAGATGCATAGTCCCAGCCATAGCCGGGCTCCAGTTCCTGGGAGGCAATCATGAAATCTGCGTGTGTGGCGAGGAGTGCTGCTGCCTCTGCGGTAGACATCAGGCAGGCATCAAACCCGATGAAAGAAAATGGCTGTGTCATGTCGTCATACACGCTGTAGAGAGCTGCGTCCATTTCCTTGAGGAGCAGAGCGTCGTCCGCTGCCGTTTCGTCATAGCAAACACCGTTGATGCTGCCGCTGCCGTGATTCCAGAGAACCAGCCCCATATTGGCAGCCGGGTACTCTGCAACGCCCCATCTTAAAAACTCGGAAAGCGTCTGGCTTTCGCCCATGCTGACGGCAGTATCCGACCATACCTCGGTCATTTCGCCGTCCTGAATGATCCATCTCTGCGCTGCATCCGGATGGATATTGTCGTAATACCAGTCATTCGCACCGCCAGTCTGCACTACAAACCGTATGTTTTCATTCGCAGAGGATGTCATCATTTCTTCTATATCCGTGGAGGCGAGATAATTGTCGGATTCCAGATTGGAGCCGCACAGATAGACAAATACCGTCCATGTCCCAGGTTCTCCCATGGGAACGTTCTGAGTACGCACGGACCGCCTAATGGAAAGAGAACCGCTTTGCTCTGCCGGTGTGACAACAGATTCCAGTGCTTTGTTTTCTGCCGGAGCTGTGGCAGAGTCAAGCGGTTCTGTCGATGCGCACGCTGAGCAGCTGCACATCAAGAGTATTGTGGTTAAAAATGCAGTGATTCTTTTGAATTTCATAGAAGGTCACCTCGCTGTTAAAGTTACAATTTAATTGTAGCATACAATCCTGAATTTGTACAGTACCCCTGAGGGTACTTTTGCTATTATATTTTTTGTTACCGAATCTGTCCAAATGCTTCAACTACAAGCATTGGTTTGCACGGACAGCGATCTGATTGATATTGCCTGAGATGTTCCTTGCAAGACGGAGAATCTCGCTCAGCTTCTCCTCGTTAAACTGGACGATGTAGCCCTCGAAGATCATCGCCCTGACGAACTCGCTTCGTGACTTCATTCCGCTG
>CACXGK010000196.1 GCA_902767115.1 uncultured Ruminococcus sp. | reverse complement strand
GCATTGCCGATATGAATAAAATTGTAGACCGTCGGGCCGCAGACGTACATCCGCACCTTATTCGGCTCCATTGTCTGAAATGCTTCCTTCTTGTTGGTCAGGGTGTTGAATACCTGGATCATAGATGATTACCTCCATCAAAGCGTGTGCCCCCGGAGACAAAAAACGCTCCCTTTGCGAATGACGCAAGGGAGACGAAAATTTTCGCTGTTCCACTCCGAAAGCTTACGATGTCCTTAACGCAGACAAACGCCGGCGGATACTATCGGGCGATGCACCCGAATTCCCCGTCGGAGCTGACAGCCGCACTTCACAAGGGGACGCTGTGCCGTTCCACCGACCCGGCACTCTCTGCAAACGAAACCCACAGGCTACTCTGACTGCTACGCTTTTACCTATTACTATTATAACGGAAACTGCGGCGTTTGTCAAGTGGCAGTGACAGGTGGGAGAAAGAAAAACTCCGGAAGTTGCAAGCCTTCCGGAGCCATTTGCGTGTCCTCGTGGACACACTCGCCTTTGTGGTTACATTTACTATACCACACTCTGTACGCTTTGTCAAGTGTTTTTATCCCTTAAACAGCTCCTTGAGCTTATCAAAGAATCCCTGACGCTTGGCGTAGTTTTTCTCGGAGAGGGAATCCTCGAAGCTCTTGAGGAGATCCTTCTGCTTTTTGGTCAGATTCTTGGGAACTTCGATGTAGAGCTTGACGTACTGGTCGCCTCGTCTGTCCTGCTGGAGGAACTTGATGCCCTTGCCTTTCAGACGGTGCTTTGCGCCGTTCTGTGTGCCTTCCGGAATGGCGAACTTCACATTGCCGTCGATGGTCGGCACGGTGATCTCGTCGCCCATGACTGCCTGCGCATACGTGATCGGGATCTCGCAGTATACGTCAAATCCCTCACGGGTAAACAGCGGATGCGGACGCACAGTCACGCTGACATTCAGATTACCGGAAGGGCCGCCGTTGATACCGCAGTCGCCCTCGCCGGAAATACGCAAAGTCTGTCCATTATCGATACCAGCCGGCACCGTGATGGAAACACGCTTCTGCACCTTGGTTCTGCCGACACCACGGCACTTCGAGCACGGGCTCTTGATGACGGTGCCCTTGCCGTTACAGTGGGGGCATGGACGGGTAGAGGAAATTGCACCGAGGGGCGTCTGCTGGGTGACCTTGATGGAACCACGTCCACGGCAGTCCGCACAGATCTCCGGCTGGGTACCCGGCTCTGCGCCGGTACCCTTACAAGCGGTACAGGTCTCCTGGTGGGCAATATTAAGCTCCTGGGTCTTGCCCTGGCAAGCCTCCATAAAGCTGATATTGATGCCATAATTGATATCTCTGCCACGTCTGGGCGCATTGGCAGTATTCGCACGGGAACCGCCGCCGCCAAAGATATTGCCGAACAGGCTGTCAAAGATGTCGCCCATGTCGCCGTAACCGCCGGTAAATCCATCGAATCCGCCAAATCCGCCTGCCGCATCCATGCCGTCATGGCCAAACTGGTCATAGCGCTGACGCTTTTCCGGATCGGACAGAACAGAATACGCCTCGTTGATCTCCTTCATCTTCTCCTCGCACTCCTCGACCTTATCGGGGTGGAGGTCAGGATGATTCTCACGAGCCATCTTTCGGTATGCTTTCTTGATCTCGTCCTCACTGGCGCCCTTCTGGAGTCCCAGCACTTCATAATAATCACGTTTATCAGCCATACTCATCATCTGCCGCAAGCGTTTTGCGGCGCTCCTTTCTATGCGTTGGAAGGCAGGGGCAAAGCCCCCTGACCCCCAGCAGGGGCTTCTCACCCCTACTCTGTATAAGCGATCAGCACCAAATCACAGATTTGGGCTGCCTGCTTATGCACCCGCAAGGTTTTACTTGCAGATTCAAGCGCTCATAATACAGCTATTGGGGCAGAATGGTTCTGCCCCTTAAAATAGCCCAATTTTGACACCGCAGAAGCTCGCCTGCACGGACTCCCGTGTTTAAGCCTCTGTAAAGTCGGCGTCGATCACGTCGTCATCGTTGTTATCGTTGTTATTCGGAGCTGCTTCCGTGAAGTCAGCGCCGCCCATGCCGGCACCCATATTCGGATCCATGCCCTTTGCGCCAGCCTGACCGTAGATCTTCTGACCCATATCCATCATAGCCTTCTGGAGGTCATCCATCTTGGTCTTCATCGCCTCGGTGTCGTTGGCATCGATCGCAGTCTTGAGGTCAGCAGCCTTTGCACGGATCATATCCTGTACATCCTGCGGCACCTTATCGCCGAACTCCTTGAGAGTATTCTCGCTCTGGAGCACCATATTCTCTGCCTGATTCTTGGTATCCACCTCATCACGGCGCTTCTTGTCCTCCTCAGCGTAAGCCTCTGCCTCCTTGACAGCCTTGTCGATGTCCTCCTTGGACATATTGGTGGAAGCGGTG
>CACXGK010000195.1 GCA_902767115.1 uncultured Ruminococcus sp. | reverse complement strand
TGGCATAAAAATGCCCCCTTTCGTTAGACTTTGATTCGGTATATCTCTATTATACCACATTGTCTAACAAAAGGGGAGCATTTCAGACCGTGAGCGGTACGCCAGTCATTTAAAAGAGATTTTGTGACGATGTTCATGCCGATCTCATTTTCCGTGTAGGTGAAGCCAACCAGCGGCGTGTTCCGCTTCATAGCAGGCATCTGCACGCTGAACTGATTCGTTTTATCAAACGGATAGAAAAACACCCGAACGCATGGGATTTGTAGTGCCTCCGCCGCATGACGGATGAAACCGCCGAGGAGGATATACAGTACAAGGTCTGCGCCCTTCGCTGCTTCAAAGCTTTGTTCCATCATCTCCGGATTCTTGCGGTAAAGCTGCTTCATTCCATTCAAATACGCAAGCCCGTCCTTACATTCAGAGAGCAGCAGACGCATCATCAGATCGCCGTCCCCATGGATCGGCACAAATTCCAGACCGTTCTCCTCCACATAGCTTTGAAACCGTGGGAACGCCGCGACCTTGAAGCTGTGTCCGCGCCGCTTCATCTCCTTGCCAAGCTCCACAAATGGCTTGACATCGCCAAAAGAGCCGATGGCTGCAGCTGTGATCTTCATTGCTTTCACTTCCTCTCATTTCAAGAGCAATGCAAACAGTTTTTCGTGAATGCTGTATTTCCGCATTTTCTTTATGAATGCTGTGCTCCTCGATCAGACGAATACCGTTGACCAGATCTGCTATTCTCAAGTTTGGTTAGCCATGGCGAACCATATATTATTATAGCATAATTGTCTCCGCATTGCAAGATGTTTTGTAAAAATGCTCCGAATGGTACAGTCTTCAAACGTGATTCACCGCTTTTTTGTGATATTCCAATGGTGTGCAGCCTACATATTTCCGGAATGCCTGGGTCAATTTTGACTGTCCGGAAAACCCGACCTTGTGCGCAATTGATTTCAGGGAGTCAGAAGTTTGTATCAGGAGCACCATTGCCTTTTCCATGCGCATTTTCTGCTGAAATTCACGGAAGGAGCAGCCGTAAACATTCCGGAAATAGGTTTTCAGTGCGGTTTCACTGACACCGAACTGCTCCGCAAGTTCCGCTGCAAATGCTGGACGACAGGTCACTGACAATGCTGTCATGCGCCTTTTTGGCGATCTCGGTCTGCTGATGCGGATAATAGCGACGGTTCCGTGATCTGACATCGGTGTACAAGTGATTCGGCATCAGCATCAATTCCTCATATTCAAACAGATGACTACACTGTCGAATTCTTTTCATTGTGCATAACATGAAAATCATCTTGTATTTGCAGCATAAATTTGCGCTGTCGCACGAGGGTGCGGTGGATATGGCAAAGGCGTGCGTGAGCGTCTCCGTCACGAATATTGTCCTGATGATGCCGGCAACCGTGCTCTACCTGCTCATCAAAGATCTGCTGGAAAACACATTGACAACGGACAGGATCCCGTTTTATGTGATCGCATCCATCATCATTCTGGTGCTGATCGTGCTGACAAATTTCATTCTTGTAGAAGGTGTGGTGCAGGAATCGGGCAAGCCGGACGAGTTGTTGGCACAAAACGGCATCTTTGCCCGGATGGTCCAGGCACAAAATGAAAGTGCTGCGTGGGTGATCCATTAACACATAACATAAAGACTAACCGTCCGAATTTGGCGGTATGACTCCTTTTTTCTGGATGTCAGCCTCCGAGCCAAAGAAACAGCGCCGCCGTCAGCATACAAAGAAACGGATATGTGACGATTCGGATGAGCTGATTCTGATTATTGAAGTCTCTGTCATGCCACCTGGCGCAGTCCTTTGTCTCAGGAAAAATGCGCTGAAAGAAGCCTGAAGTCATCACAAGCCACTGATCCTGTACGATAATATCGAACACCTTAGTGATATACAGTGTGATGATGAAACGAAGCGTCAGTTTCCAGAAGCCGTATCCATGCTTCAGTCCGTCGAATCCCAAAAACACGATGCCGCCGATATACTGCCCTCTATTGCAAAGCACAACACGTTGTGCTTTGCAGGCTGCGCAACAGCCGCCAAAGCCACCATAGTGGCTTTGGCAGAGGGCGTATAAACGAAGCGCTTAGCGGCACACAGTGCCGCCCCGCCGTCAAAGACGGCGGATTGCAAATC
>CACXGK010000194.1 GCA_902767115.1 uncultured Ruminococcus sp. | reverse complement strand
CGAGGCTATCGCATTCCTGAAGTCCAAGGGCGTTATCGTTGCTCCGTCCAAGGCTGTTAATGCCGGCGGTGTAGCAGTTTCCGGTCTGGAAATGTCCCAGAACTCCATGCGTTACAACTGGAGCGCTGAGGAAGTTGACGAGAAGCTCAAGGGCATCATGAAGAATATCTTCGAGTCCTCTGTTAAGGCTGCAAATGAGTACGGTCTGGGCGACGACCTGGTTGCTGGTGCAAATATCGCTGGCTTCCTGAAGGTTGCTGAGGCTATGAAGGCTCAGGGTGTGGTTTGATTTCAGATCACACATTCTGAATGTGAATCAAAGGCGCCTGTTTCGTAGCGGAACGGGCGCTTTTTGATACTGCTCCTGTGCAGCGGAAGACAGCTTTTCCGATGCAGAGGAGCAGGATTATGATTTTCGGGATGCGGAAAGGTGTGAATGTCGTGCATTCTGCGCAATTCCGGAAAAAACCATTGACGAAGCAAGCCAATTGTGCTATAATGTAAAATAGTATTTTCTGACGGGAGGAACCAACGTGTTTCAGATTTTAGAGAAAAAAGAACTGAATCCGAATGTGACCCGCATGGTCTTTGAGGCACCTTTTATCGCCAAGAAAGCCAAGGCAGGGCAGTTCGTTATTTTCCGTGTCGATGAGGAAGGGGAGCGTGTACCGCTGACCATCGCTGATGCGGATGCTGAGAAGGGGACGATCACTCTGATCTTCCAGATCGTCGGCAGATCGACGATGAAGCTGAATGCCCTGAATGCAGGCGACGCCATCTCCGATCTCGTGGGTCCCCTCGGACTTGCGACCGAGATCCCGGAGGGCGCCAAGAAGATCTGTGTCATCGGCGGCGGCGTGGGCTGCGCCATTGCGTATCCGCAGGCAAAGGCTGCACACCTCGCAGGTCTGGAGGTAGATGTAATTGCCGGCTTCCGCAATAAGGATATCGTGATCCTGGAGGACGAGTTCCGCAAGGTCTGTGATGAGCTCATTCTCTGCACCGACGACGGCAGCTACGGCGTCAAGGGCTTTGTCACCAATGCGCTGGAGGAGCGCATCCAGGCAGGATGTCAGTACGACTGCGTCATTGCCATCGGACCCATCCCGATGATGAAGTTCGTGTCTGAGGTGACCAGAAAGTACGGCATCAAGACCATCGTTTCCCTCAACCCCATCATGGTGGACGGTACGGGTATGTGCGGCGGATGTCGTGTGACAGTCGGCGGCAAGATCCGCTATGCCTGCGTAGAGGGACCGGATTTTGACGGCCATGAGGTCGATTTTGATGAGCTGATGCACCGCAATGGTGTGTTCAAGGAACGTGAAGCTGAGTGCCGCATGATGAAGCTTGCGGACAAGGCGTGAACCGGAGGAGGTAAGAGCTATGCCAAATATGTCTCAGACGAAGGTGCCGATCCCGGAACAGGATCCGAAGGTGCGTGCCCGTAATTTCGAGGAAGTGACCCTTGGCTACACCAAGGAAATGGCGCTGGAGGAAGCATCCCGGTGCCTGAACTGCAAGAATATGCCCTGCGTATCCGGCTGCCCGGTCGGCGTACAGATCCCGGTCTTTATCAAGAAGATCACCGAGAATGATTTCGAGGGCGCTTATAACGTGATCCATGCGACCAGCAGCCTGCCGGCAGTCTGCGGCAGAGTATGTCCCCAGGAACGCCAGTGCGAAAGCAAGTGCGTGCGTGGCATCAAGGGCGAACCGGTCGGCATCGGCAGACTGGAGCGCTTTGCAGCAGATACCCATATGGTACAGGACAATACCGTCATTGAGAAGCCCGTTTCCAATGGACACAAGGTCGCAGTGGTCGGCGCAGGTCCGTCCGGTCTGACGTGCGCAGGCGATCTGGCACGCCTTGGCTATGAGGTGACGGTGTTTGAAGCGCTGCACAAGGCTGGCGGCGTGCTGATGTACGGTATCCCGGAGTTCCGCCTGCCGAAGGATATCGTGCAGAAGGAGGTCGAGAACCTCAAGAACCTCGGCGTTACCATCATGACCAACATGGTCATCGGCAAGGTGCTGAGCATCGATGAGCTGATGGCAGACGGCTTTGAAGCGGTCTTTGTTGGTTCCGGTGCAGGTCTGCCCCGGTTCATGGGCATCGAGGGTGAGGCGCTGGTCGGCGTTTGCTCGGCAAATGAGTACCTGACCCGCATCAACCTGATGAAGGGCTACAAGGAAGGCTACGACACACCGGTGCTCAAGTCGAAGGCAGTTGCCGTTGTCGGCGGCGGTAACGTTGCGATGGACGCTGCACGTTCGGCACTGCGTATGGGGGCAGAGCACGTTTATATCGTGTACCGCCGCAGCATGGAGGAAATGCCTGCCCGCCGTGAGGAGGTGCATCACGCAAAGGAGGAGGGCGTTGAGTTCCTCAACCTCAATAATCCCGTGAAGCTCCTCGGTGACGAGAACGGCAGAGTCCGTGCGGCTGTGCTCCAGAGAATGGAGCTCGGTGAGCCGGATGCATCCGGCAGACGCAGCCCTGTTCCGGTCGAAGGGTCGGAGTATGAGCTTGCGGTCGATACGGTCATCATGGCGATCGGCACATCACCGAATCCCCTCATCCGTACCACAACGGAGGGTCTCGAAGCCAACAAGCGTGGCTGCCTTGTGGTCGATGAGTCGATGCATACCACCAAGGAAGGCGTGTATGCCGGCGGTGACGCCGTGACCGGTGCGGCAACGGTTATTTTGGCAATGGGTGCCGGCAAGTCGGCTGCAAAGTCGATCGACGAGTACCTGAAACAGAAAGCGTAATTGTAACGGAGGTAAGGATTTATGAACAAGAAGCTTATCCATGCACTGACTGCTGTGACGAGTGCCGGTATGATGCTCGGCACGGGCGCTGTACAGGCATTTGCAGCAGGTGAAGCCGGCGCTGACACCCAGCAGGTCGGCACGGTCGGAACTTTGGTTTCCACACTGGCTCTGCCAGTGCTGCTGCTCGCATTCCTGTATTTCATCATGATCCGCCCGCAGCAGAAGCAGGAAAAGCAGACCCGTGAGATGCAGAAGAATTTGCAGGTCGGCGATGAGGTCGTTACCATCGGCGGCATCGTGGGTATCGTACTGCGTGTGGAGGAAGCCACGGAGACTGTCATCCTGGAGACCGGCAGCGACCGCCTGAAGATCCGCATGAAGCAGGACGCCATCAAGGAGAACATCACCGCAATGGAGCAGGCTGCTGCGGAAAAGGCAGAGAAGGACAAGAAGAAGCAGAACGGCATTGCTGTCGGCAAGCCGAAGGACGAGTAATCACAGATTTTCATAATGACGACAAACACCGCATATGCTGTACCAGATCCGGATGGAGGAGGGACAGGGTATGCGGTGTTTCAGACCTTGGCGGTCAAGGGTATTCCGGTTTGCAGTCTCGGCGGCAGAGGGGATGGGCTTCGTGTGCGGCGGCACACTGGGCATCGCCTGTCTCGTCTGGAAGCTGGGGATGCCGCCTGTGAGCGTGCTGCGCTTTGCAGCAGGGCTGCTTTGGTGTACCGGGGCTTTCCTTGCCGGACGGCGCTGCGGACTGCACGGCAGACGGTACGGCGCTTTGGAAGGGGCTGTGTGCGGCGTTCTGCTGCTTGCCATGCGCCTGCTGGGGGCAAGGCTCCTTGGTGAGAGCTTCGGGGGTACCGGGTGGTATGTGTGGCTGCTGCCGCTGACAGGGGCGCTGGGCGGTGTGCTGGGGGTCAATACTAAACTGCGCAGGGCGCCAAACTAATCCGCCTCCAGCGAACGGGAAAGCAGATGGCGGATCCTCCGGGATCCGGACGGATGCAGGCTGCTCCTGGGCAGGCGATACGTGTGAGATCGCATCTCGGTGCGCACGGATTCCGACACGGCAGAAACCGGCTCGGTACAGTGCCATTGTGCGATGCGTGTCCTGCCGGCAAAAAAATGGGTTTTCTCTGAAAAAAATCAGAATACCCCTTGCAATTTTGAAACAGTTATGTTATAATAGGGAAAAGAGCTATGCTCTATACACAAAAAGGGAGGTAGATACACATGAAGCACATCATGACCATCAACAAGGCAAACCTGAAGGAGAGCGCTGCTAAGGGCGGCTGCGGCAACTGCCAGGCTTCCTGCCAGTCTGCTTGCAAGACTTCCTGCACCGTTGCAAACCAGAAGTGTGAGAGAGACGACAAGTAATTTTCCATCTGGTAAAGTTACCATGCCCCACACGGCGTTGTGGGGCGTTTTTCTTGCATCCCCATCTATCCCCTGAAGGAGTGTCAATATGATCCATAAGTATTATCTGGGCGGACTGTATATCGTGCTCGATGTCAACAGCGGCGGTGTCCACATCGTCGATGAGTTGACCTATGACCTGCTGGATGACGCAGCACCGCCTTTTGCAGAGAAATGTCCCCAGGAGATCGTGGACAAGCTGTCTGCGAAATATCCGGAGCAGGAGATCCGTGAGTGCTATGACGAGATCGCTGCACTGTATGAGGAGAAGATCCTGTTTTCCCCTGACGATTACGAGAAGTACGCTAAGTTTACGGTGGCTTCCCCCATCAAGGCAATGTGTCTGCATATTTCTCACGACTGCAATCTCCGCTGCAAGTACTGCTTTGCTTCGACCGGCGACTTCGGCACGGGCAGAAAGCTCATGCCGCTGGAGATCGGCAAGAAGGCGATCGACTTTTTGCTGGAGAATTCCGGCAACCGCAAGAATCTGGAGCTCGATTTCTTCGGCGGTGAGCCGCTGATGAACTTCGACGTGGTCAAGGAGGTCGTGGCTTACGGCAGAGAGCGTGAGAAGGAGTACGGCAAGAACTTCCGCTTCACCATCACCACCAACGGTATGCTGCTGACCGACGACAAGATCGACTTCATCAACAAGGAGATGTCCAATGTCGTGCTGTCCATCGACGGCAGAAAGGACGTGCATGACAATATGCGTCCCACCGCCGGCAATAAGGGCAGCTATGACGTGATTCTGCCCAAGTACAAGAAGCTCGTCGATGCCCGTGACAAGGACAAGGACTGGTATGTGCGTGGTACCTTCACCAAGTACAACCTCGATTTCGCAGAGGATGTCTTTGATCTGTACGAGAAGGGCTTTGACCAGATCTCGGTGGAGCCGGTCGTCTGTGAGGACAAGTACCCCTATGCCCTGACTGAAGCCGATGTACCGGCGATCGCAGAGGAGTACGAGCGCCTGGCACAGCGCTTGCTCGAAAATGACCGCAACGGCAAGCATTTCAACTTCTTCCACTTCATGATCGACCTCGACCAGGGTCCCTGTGCGATCAAGCGCCTGCGTGGCTGCGGCTGCGGCAATGAGTACGTTGCCATCACGCCCGACGGCGATATCTACCCGTGCCACCAGTTCGTCGGCATCGAGGAGTACAAGATGGGCAGCCTGGTGGACGGCAGCTTCAACACGGAGATGAAGGAGCAGTTTGCCAAGACACATATCTACAACAAGCCGAGCTGCCGTGACTGCTGGGCAAAGTTCTATTGCTCCGGCGGCTGCAATGCCAACAACTATATGTATATGGGCGACGTGCTCAAGGCACACACCCTCTCCTGCGAGCTGGAGAAGAAGCGTGTGGAATGTGCGATCATGCTCCAGGCGATCAAGTCCATGGAACGTGGTCAGGCAGAATAAAAAAATATAACATGGCGGCAGCCTATAGATTTGTTCTATAGGCTGCTATTTGTTTTTGGTAGTGGCGGAGATCCGGAATGTGTGGTAAAATAGAGATGGAATACCTGCCCGAAAATGGCAAACAGCAAAGGAGGCGCCGCTATGCAGCAGAAAACACGTATCGAAGTCCGCATCCGTGACCGTGTGGGCGTTGTCAGTGAGGTCGCACGGGAGATCTTCATGCTGGGCATCCCCATCGCTGACCACCATGCCCACGTCAGCCGGGATGCCCGTGGTGCTGAGGTGTCCGTGTTCTGCGCACACATTTGCGCTGACGAGGCGGAGCTTGCCAGACTGCGGCAGCGCCTTTCCCGGATCCGGGGGTTTATCAGTTTTGCGGCTGTCTGAGATGGCATTTGATATGGAAAATCAATGGTAAATGTTGGAAAGTCCGAAAACGTTTAGTACACATCTCCTGTGACAAAAAAACGTTTTCGGACATCTTTTTTTCTAAATACAAAGCCGATTTTCGGTGCAGAACTATTGACAATTGCCAATTCGTATGGTATAATTTATGTAATTATGTATGGTCCGCATAAGGCCACGTCCGCCGGTCTGCCGGGTGAGCTGCATTTCAACAGCCTGACAGACCCTGACCGCCCAACGAATGAAAAGTGTAGGAGGCAAGTTATGCTCGTTTTTGAAAACACTAACAAAATCAAGCACGCACTCAGACAAATGGTACAGCAGTATGGCGAAGAGATCCTGGACAATAAGGATCAGTTCGTTTCGATCATGAACGACACCATCCCTGAATACGAGAAGGAACGCCGTCTGCTCCGCACCGTGCTCAACCAGAATATGCTCGCAACCATGCGCCGTGAGGACAGCAGAAAGATTGCGATCATGAAGGCTCGTGAGTACATGACCAATGAACTGTTTCTCGCAGATTCCGCAGTCGAGTTCGTGCTGACCTGCTTTACGTTTATGATGGACTGGGACTACGAGTCCCCGGCTCCGGCACCCGTTCCGGCTCAGTCCGCTGCACCGGCACAGGCTGTATCCACACCGGGCAGCATCCCGAAGAACGGCAATGTTCCCGGCGTTACCAACCATGCGGCACCCAAGCCCGCAGCTTCCAGCCAGCGTATCTATGACGCCAAGACCGCTTCGAGAAACCGCTGGAAGAACACGGTCAAGGTCGATGAGGGCTATACCACCATCGATGCATTCTGCTTTGACGGCTTCGGCTTCCTCAAGAGCGTGACCCTGCCGAGCACCCTCGTGATCATCGGCGAGTTCGCATTCTCTGAGTGCAAGCGCCTGAAGACCGTGGAGATGCCTGCCAATGTCAAGCGCATCGGCAGAGGTGCCTTCCAGTCCTGCTCCCGTCTGACCATGCTGCGCATCCCGGACGGCGTGACAGAGATCGAGGAAAATACCTTCGCATTCTGCCAGGGTCTGGAGATCCTGGATCTGCCCAGCTCTATTGCAAGCATCGGTTCCGAGGCTTTCCAGAGCTGTGTCAGCCTCAAGAAGCTCTTCCTCGGCGACGGTGTGAAATACATCGAGGATAATGCATTTGATATGTGTCCGAATCTTACGATCCGCTGCTACGAGAACACCTATGTACATAAGTTCTGTCAGGCAAACGGCATCAAGTGTGAGGCGACCAAGAAGGGCTTCGGTATCTGACCGGATCTTCACTGACAATATACCCTCACAGGAAAATTAAGAATGAGAAAGGGATGAGTTCATAATGGTTGAGCTTCAGATCGGCCAATATGTCGAAATGGAATACGGCGGCGCCGCTAAGGTGCTGAAGGTGCTTGGCAGCGGCGGACAGGGTATCGTTTATCTTGTAGAATTCAACGATATGCAGTACGCTCTGAAATGGTACGACGTGGACAAGATCAAGAACCCCACGGCGTTCCGCAAGAACATTGACAATAACATCAAGGACGGTGCGCCGTCTAAGAAATTCCTCTGGCCGAAATACCTGACCAAGCCCCTGGATACCGGCGGCTTTGGTTACCTGATGGATGTGCGCCCTGTGGGCTATGACTCCTTTGTGGACATCCTCAATACGTACAAGCTGGATATCGATCCGCTGACCGGCCGTGCTATGAAGGTGCCGGTACAGTTCAAGAGCCTGTATGCAATGGTGACGGCTGTCATCAATATCGTAAATGCATTCCGTCAGCTCCACCGTGCAGGCAAGAGCTACCAGGATCTGAACGACGGCGGTTTCTTTATCAATGTCAACTCCGGTGACATCCTCGTCTGCGACTGCGATAACATCGCTCCGGACGGCGCAAACTTCGGCATCGGCGGCAAGCCGGGCTATATGGCGCCTGAGGTCGTTCGTGGACTCGAAAAACCGAATGTACAGACCGACAAGTATTCGCTGGCAGTTGTTCTCTTTAAGCTGCTGTTCCGTGGCGACCCGATGGAGGGCGAAAAGGTGGTCAAGGATATCTGCCTGACCGAATCCTCTGAGCTGCGTCACTACGGTTCCGAGGCGATCTTCGTTTACGATCCGAATAACGATACCAACCGCCCGGTGCGTGGTATCCATGACAATGTCATCAAGTTCTGGAAGATCTATCCTGCCTATATCCGTGAGGCTTTCATCAAGTCCTTCACGACAGGCATCACCGAGCCGAATAAGCGTATCATCGAGAATGAGTGGCAGAAGATGTTCATCCGCCTGCGCTCCGAGATCATTGGCTGTCCGTGCGGCAGAACCAATTTCTCCTGTATGTTCACTCCGCTGGGAGATATGGCATACAAGTGTCCGAAATGCGGAACGGAGTTTGTTACACTGGCATTCAGCAACCGTGATTACCGTGTTCCGCTCTATCTTGGCTGCAAGTTCTATTCCTGTGAGACCGAGGTCGCATCGGATGACTTCCAGACCGTGACCGGCGAGCTGGTTGAAAACAAGCTCAAGCCCGGTATGCTTGGTATCAAGAACCTCTCTGATAAGACCTGGCGTGCCAAGATGCCTGATGGTCAGTTCTATAATGTTCTCCCCGGCAAGGGCTTCCCGCTGTGGGGCGGCATCGTAGTGGATTTCGGCGGCGTGACCGCACGGATCAACGAGGAAGAAAGTGAATAAGCTGCGAAGCCGGCAGTAACGCCGCAGCCAGCAGATTCAATAAAATCTTGAGAAAAGGAGTTACATTATGAGCGAAGAACTGGAAAACGCTATGGACTTCGTTGGTATGGATGGCTTCGTGGGTTTTGACGATGATGACGAAGATGAGCAGTCCTATGATTATGTCCCCCAGGGACAGACATCAGCACCTGCTCCAGCAGCACCGAGCTATGATCCGAGTGCCTTTGAGCCTTCCGACTATTCGGGCGGTACTGATAACGTTGACGATGATTTCATGGACTTCGATGACGACGATCCGCTGAATGCGACCGGCGTATCCCGTAAGAGTCTGGTCATCTTCTTCCTGATCGACACTTCGGGCAGTATGAAGGGCACCAAGATGGGTGAGCTGAATACCGTCATGGAGGAGCTGATCCCGGAGATCCGCCGTGTTGGTGAGGCAGACACAGATGTCAAGGTCGCTGTCCTGACCTTCTCCAACAGCGTAATGTGGATGTATTCCGAGCCTATTTCCATCGAGGACTTTGAGTGGACTCGTCTGCGTGCAGACGGCGTCACCAGCATGGGCGCTGCCTTCAAGGAGCTGTCGATCCGTATGTCACGCAACAGCTTCCTGAATTCCCCGTCCCTGTCCTTTGCGCCGGTCATCTTCCTGATGACAGACGGCTATCCGTCGGATGATTATAAGGAAGGTCTGCGCATCCTGAAGAAGAATAGCTGGTACAAGTATGGTCTGAAGACTGCGCTTGGTATCGGCAAGGAAGCAAATGATGATATGCTTGCTGAGTTTACCGGAACGCCGGATACAGTCGTTCATGCGTATTCCGGCGGTCAGCTTGCACATCTGATCAAGATCATCGCCGTCACCTCCTCGCAGATCGGTTCCAAGAGTATGACTCTTGCCGATGATGCCGGGCATGAGCTTGGAATGGAGGATGTATACGAGAGCAAACAGCGTATGCTGGGTCAGCAGATCCAGGAGATCGTCAAGTCCGAGGGCTATGGCGACTCCGTTCCCTTCGATACCGGATGGTAATCCGAAAGAGAGAACGCATGACATTCACAGAAACAAGAACCTGTACGCTGCAATGCGTACAGAGGACAGAGATCCAGTCTCGTATCACATTGAAATCTTTTATGGGAGGAGGTGCCCACTGTGTTTAACGGTCTTTATCACTCTATCATTGGAGCAAGCCATACCGCTAAGGGTACAATATGCCAGGACTGGTCCGCTTATCAGTCAACTGCTGATTATGCAGTTGCAGTTGTTGCGGACGGTCATGGCAGTAAAAAGCACTTCCGCAGCGACATTGGCTCCAAACTTGCAGTTGCGGTGACGCTTGGTGCAGTTAAGGACTATTACGCAGATGTTGCACTGTTTGAGGAGTGCCTGGAAACCAATCATAAGCGACTGATCCGCAAGCTCGAAAAAACGATCATTTCCCGCTGGAACACGGCTGTCAAGGAGCACTTCGATGCACATCCTGTCACAGCAGAGGAAAAGCTTCCGTTCACAGCGGAGGAATTCGCAAGCCTGCGCCGGGAATCCATCTACGGCACCACGCTCATTGCTTGTGTGATCGGTAAGTCGTATACGTTTGGCATCCAGATCGGCGACGGCAGCCTGGTTGTCATTGATGAGGACTCCGAGGCGGATATGCCGATCACCGAGGATGATTCCACACCGGCAAACCTGACAGCATCTATGTGTAATTCCGGTGCGATCGATCTGTTCAACGATTTCTTTATGCCCGACAAGCCCTTGGCAGTCTTTGTGTCCACGGACGGTCTGTATACGTCCTTCCGCAGTACGGAGGACTTCCTGGATTATCACACGATCATTGCGAGCCACCTCGACAAATGGCAGGCATTCGATACCGTTGTCAAGCGCAACCTGGCAAAGCGTACCCACTTTGGTACACAGGACGACATCTCGCTGGCGCTGGCATTTGACCAGGAAATGCTGCTTGATAACATCGATGCCCTCAAGCAGCAGGTAGAACGCAATAAGTTCCGTGCAGAGATCCGCAAGGCTGAGCATAAGGCAAAGATCGAGAAGCAGCGCTTGAAGAACACACTTCGTCAGCGTGCGACTGACGATGACGAATGAGCAGCAGGTGTATCGAACTGCATACGGCAGTTTCACAAAATTTTTAAGAAAAGAAGGATAATTGTATGAACGAAAAGAAGAAAACAGGTAATATTGTCGCCACAATTATTGGCATAATAGTCTACGTGTTGGTATTTATTGTCATCGGTCGTATTACCAGAATGGTTTCAAGCGGTGAGTTCAGTACGGAGCAGATACGTCTTGTCAACAGCTTCAACGGCGTGTTCTCACAGATCCAGGTGCTTAGTATCGTCGTCATGGTTGTAATGGACCGCAAGCGTGGCTTCATTGTTGGTATGCTTCTCCAGGGCGTCGGACTTCTGAATGTCCTGATTGTCCAGCTCTTGATTGCGCATAACGTGATGTCCCTGCCGGGTGCAGTTACTGGTATCGTATCCATAATCATCTACGTGATCATCTACACCAGCATGGAGAGAAACCGCAAGCTCCATGACGAAGTAACTGCCAAGTATCAGGAGCTCATCGAGAAGAACCGCACCATCGAGGAGAAGGACCAGACCCTGACCTACCTCGCTTACTACGACCGTATGACCGGCCTGCCGAACAGAGCATTCTTCACCGACAAGCTCCAGGAGTACATGGACGCTGGCAAGAAGCTTGCGATCATCTACATGGACGCCGACAACTTCAAGCAGATCAATGATAACTTCGGTCACCAGACCGGTGACGAGCTCATCAAGGTTTATGCAGAGCGCTTTGAGCGTTACTGTGCTGATAAGTACACCTGCGCTAAGGTCGGCGGTGATGAGTTCGGTATGATCCTGGAGGGCAGCTATACTGAGGCTGATATCCTCAATATCGTTGAGCAGCTTCGTGCGCTCTTTGGTGAGCCGGTGAACATGGCTGGCGGTCAGTTCTCCATCACCATGAGCTATGGTATCTGCGGCTTCCCGAACGACGGCTCCACTCCGGAGGCTCTGATCGTTGCAGCCGATACTGCACTCTATAACGCAAAGCTCGGCGGTAAGAACCGTCCCTGCTTCTTTAGCCAGCATTCTCTGGGCTAAGACACAGCCCCTTTTGCAAAATTTGCACGCTCGCCTCTCCGGAATGGAGAGGTGCAGCGTGTGAGTGCATAGGGCGGATATCACCGGTTTGCTTTGCCGGTGATCCCCACCGTATGCATTCTTTCTCTCCCAAGCGGAGGAAAGTTCGTACAAAATATTCAGACCATAACCGGTCGATTCTATGAAGGGAGTTACATCCATGGACAAGGAATTCTATAATCTTGCGGTCAAGCTGATGGACAATATCCGGCAGCTTGAGCCTAACCTGGTTTCTGCACGGGATGCAGAGCTTTGTGTGCTGATGACGGAATCTGAGCAGATCTATGCTGGTATCACGGGCGTGAAGATCAGCGCAGGTCAGCTCATGCGTGCCTGCCCGGAGTATAATGCCATTATGGCAATGATCCCCGAAGGTGAGAGCCGTGTGCGCAAGCTCATTACAGTCAGCTTTTCCCACCGTGAGGTCAGCCAGCCCTGCGAGGGGTGCCTTGCACTGCTGTGCCGTGTCAACAAGGAAAACCGTGACACCGAGATCTATGTCGCTGCAAATCGCTCTGTGAAGGCGGTCGAGCTGATGCCGCAGCTTGCGGAGAGCGAGGAGCCGGAGGTTGCTGTGCCGGCGGCTGAGGAGGTCGTTCAGGAGGAGCCTGTAAATGCAGCCGGGACACCTGCCGACGATACCCCCATCGAGACCACTGCTGAGGAAGTCGTTGAGGCGGCTGAAACATCCGAAAATTCCGAAAGTGCTGAAAATACTGAGGAAACCGCTGCCGCTGAGAGTGCAGAGGAGTCTGAGGAGGAGCAGGACGAATTCAAGAAGTTTGAGTTCGAGGAGGCGGAGAACGATGGTTCCTTCGTGGATCACATCGAAGTCGATGCCGATAATCCTTTCGCAGAGGAGAATGATGAGGCGGCTGGTGCCGTGGTTTCTATGGATACCATGCAGGCGCAGTCGGGGTATCTCGATGCACAGCCGCAGATGCAGTCCGGTTACGTGCAGTCCGGGTATCTGGGCGGTCAGCAGGGTGGCTATGTACAGCAGCCGTATGCACAGCAGGGCAGCTATTCACAGCAGTTCTCGCAGCAGTATTCGCAGTCCCATCCGGCAGGCGGCAGTATGTACGCAAGCCAGCCGCTTCCGGGACAGCGCCCGAATGCAGGCCCCGCATTTCAGCCGAATGCGCCGTTCCAGCCGGGTGCGGCGCCGCAGTTCCAGCCGGCAGGGGGCGCTCCGCAGTTCCAGCAGGGGCAGCCGTTCCAGCCGGGGCAGAGCTTTCAGCAGGGACAGAGCTTTCAGCAGGGACAGCCGTTTCCGCAGGGCGGTGCTCCGCAATTCCAGCAGGGGCAGCCGTTCCAGCAGGGGCAGCCGTTCCAGCCGGGACAGGGGTTCCAGCAGGGGCAGCCGATGCAGGGACAGCCGTTTCCGCAGCAGCAGTCCTATCAGCAGCAGGGACAGTCGTATCAGCAGCAGTATTCGCACTCTCAGCAGTACTCGCAGCAGTTCCAGCCGCAGTATCAGCAGCAGGGCGGCTTTCCGCAGCAGCAGTACTCCCAGCAGTTTTCGCAGCAGGGCGGTTCGCAGTACGCAAGCCAGCCGCTGCCGGGCAGCCAGTATAACGGCGGCAGCATGACCGCATCCGTTCCGCTGCCGGGCAGTCAGCAGGCAGTTCAGCCCCAGGCTCCGGCACCGAAGGAATCCGGTGCGGCGTTTCAGGATCGGCTGAATGCGTTTGTGGAGGATTCGCCGAAGAATGACAAGCCGCTGTCCAAGCAGGACATGATCCGCCAGGCGAAGGAAAAGAAGAAGATGGCAAAGATCGATGCGGAATTTAAGAAAAGTATGCGCAAAAAGGGCTTTTGATGCGTGAGAGATACCGGAGTGGTCGGCGGACTGCTCCGGTATTTTTGGTGTATAATCGGGGAGGATGTTTACAAGGATATTACGATATGTAATAGACCGAACGATGATTACTGCCTGAAATTGACAATTGTATGAAAAAAGAGAGCTTGTGGCTGTGCAAAGGGGCGAAAAAGAGGGCTTAAACGGTTTCGGACGGCTGGACGACTTGACAAACTGTAATATTTGTGGTATCATAAGAGTGTAATAAAACTTCGTACAGCGACCGGAAGACGGCTACACGGAACGCAGTAAGCCCTGCCGGCATAGATTGAGAAAGGTGATTGATTATGACTAAGAAGAATAATGCGAATTCCGCAAGAAGAAAGCTCATCCCTGCGGTCGGTATGCTGGTGGTTTCGGCTATGATGCTGTCAAGCTCGACTTATGCGTGGTTCTCGATGAATGATACTGTTACAGCTACGGGTATTCAAATGACTGCTACTGCACCATCTCAGCTCCTTATTAAGGGTTCTGCATCGGGTGCAAAGTTTAAGGCAGCTATTGCGTTCGATGCGGCTATCGATTCTGCTGTTAACACTACGGCTCATCTTACAGGAGTTGTTCCGGTGGCTTACAAGAACAGAGAAGCACAATCTGGAACACCAACTTCTACTGGTTTCAAAAAACTGACAACTGCTGGTGCTGCTAAGGTAGATGAATTAGGAAAAGTTGATGGAGCAGCTGGAACATTAACGGGCGATGACTATGTAGATGCAACGCCTAATGAAGATTTCTTCTATGATACGTTTACATTGAAATATGCTGGTGAGTATAATGCAACTCGTAACCAGCCGACTGTAGCTATTACTTTTGATGATGCTCTTTCGACTAAGGTTGATTCAACACTTGTTGATTCGCTTCATGTAGCTTTGGTAGATGATGCGACTACACCTCATGTTTATGATTTTGATATGTCTGACGCAACCTATGATACAGCGACTGGCAGATATACATTTACGGCACAGAATATTACTGCATTTACGTCGTCTGATATGGATACGGAATACAAGATTTTCGTTTTCTTTGATGGTGAAGATGCAGATAATTACAACGACAAGGCTGTGAACATGAGCAATTATACATTCACACTTACATTTAATCTGCCGGATACTTCTACACAGCAGGGCGGCGGAACCCCGTAACCCTAAATTAAGTCTCCTCTAAATCCTAACGATACCCCCACCTGGCAAGCGCTGGGTGGGGGATTTTCGGGAATGGGTTGACTTTGGGGCGGGGGCGTGGTATAATATATATATAGAAAGCATCCGCCCGTTTTTTGATGAAGGAGGTATGGCTATGGATATGCAGGAAATGGCAAGGTTTATTCAGGGACTGCGTTCCGCCGGTTGGTCAGAGGAAAAGATCAACGATTTTATCCTCTATATTGAATCGGGCGACGAACAGTATAAGCCGAAAGAAAATGACAAAGATTGATCTGCCATCCCCCGTCGGGCAATAGTTCGGCGGGGGATTTTCTTTTGGTAATTATTGGGAAGGAATCAACTATTTGTAAATGCGACAATTCGGTGAAAATTCACCCCAAACACTTGCAAAATCCGCTGAAATGTGATATAATATATGGTGAGGAGATATGCGCTTTACGCACCTCCTGAAACGTGATTTCACTTTGAAATTATACATTTTGGATTGCGGAGGTGAGGCAGATATGAAAAAGAATATGAATAACTCCGCTGCCCTCACTGAGGATGAGCGCAGGAAAATGCGGAAAGCGGCATTGATCAAAATGCTGGCTATGGGTGTATTTGTTGTCGTTGTTATGATATTTGGCTCGATGCATATGATAACAAAATAGATGACCGCTGAAACAGCGTAAATACGTCATTTTTTGATAATTGAGGAGGTGAAGCAGATGAATGATAAAAAAACTAACTATCCTATCGGCGAACTGCCGCAGTCTGCTTCATCGAGCAGCCTGAAAGTTGATGAACTCGCTGAGAAGAAGAAAAATCAGAAGAAGTCGCTCATCAAGATGGGAGCTATGGGAACTTTAACGTTAATTTTGTTGATTTTTTCCTCGCTTTCCTGGTTCACCATGAACACTCAGGTGGAAAGTTCTGGGATGAATATTAAAACTGCGACATTGCCGTTTGAT
>CACXGK010000193.1 GCA_902767115.1 uncultured Ruminococcus sp. | reverse complement strand
TACCGGCGCTCCACCAGATGCGGTGTCGCCTGCGCCATGGCAAGGCTTGCATCGATGAAGGGGGCGCAGTCGCTTGTGGCATATATAAAATCGTGGTCGGTGTCGTTATTGATGAGCAGCAGAAAACCGTGGGCACGTTCACCAAACAGCGCCTCGAAATAGTCCTGTGCAAACTGCTCCGGTGTTTCGCCGGAAAGCTGGTTTGTCACCACAACGCCGGTCTGCATCTGACGGCTCCCGGACAATCGGTCAAGATATTCCGTAAACTGCTGTCTTTCCGCATCCTCCAGCACGCCCTGTTCGTCAAAGACACGGCGTTCCCCTGCTGCCTGCATTTCCGCCGCACGCTCTGCAATGGGGCGATCCTCCACCTGAAATTCGGTCTCAGTCTCCGGAAAAGCGCTTCCCTCTGCGGCGTTGTCCGGCAGCGAAACTGCCGGCTCCTGGTACTTCGCCCTGGAGCCGCAGCCTGTCAGGAGCAGCATGGCTGTGAGTGCGGCAAGATACACACGTTTCATGGTCATTCCTCCGGCGTACTGCGTTCCGATGCGTAGGCAGTATTCTGTAAGATCACCTGATTTGCCTGGGTATCGACCTGGAGTACAGAGGCGCCGCCAACATCGGCTGCCGACCAGGTACCGTCTGCCGGGATCTGCTGCTGACGCAGATCATAGCCCAGTACAAAGGGCGCACGCAGCGACAGAAGATACATCTCAGGTGTTGTCATATTGGTGGAAAGCTCCGGCAATGCAGAGCTCATGAGCTTGGGGACAGCCTGTACAGCACGCTTTGATGCGCTCTCCATGAGCTGGGTCATGACCTCACGCTGACGGGAGGTGCGTTCAAAATCGGCATTGCCGACATAGCGGATCCGGGCGTAGGAAAGCGCCTGCTTGCCGCTGAGGACAAAGGTGCCGCCCGACGGGAGAAAGTCCGAAAGCGGCTCATCCCCCATCAGCTCATTGACCTCGCTCTGGAGGATTTCATTGACCGCCTGTGCCTCGGCATCACTCAGCGTGATCTCCACGCCGCCGAAAGCATCGATCACCCCGGCAAATCCAGAGAAGCTGACACACAGATAATCGTCCACGCTCACGTTATAATTCTGCTCGATGGTATCCATGAGCAGCTCCGCACCGCCGTAGGAATAGGCAGCATTGAGCTTATCAAAACCACGGTTGGGGATCTCGACATAGGCATCACGCATCAGGGAGCTCATATACATCTCGTGGGTCGCATCATTGATCGTGAGCAAGATCATCGAATCCGAACGTCCACGCTCCTGGGTCAGGTCACGGGAATCAGTGCCGATGAGCAGGACTGTACGGGTATAGTTGCCATTGCCGATGGAGCCGGTGGTCACGGTTCTGGGGGCTTCCGGAACTTTCCGGAGCTTGGAGATCAGCGTGATTGACACGGCAGAATACAGCAAGAATACAAATATACAGAGTGTCACCACGCCACGCACGATCCGAAGAAGCACCGGTGTCCGGCGGCGCTTGTGACGCTTGCGCTTTTTGGGGGTGCTGCGGCGGCGGGGTTCTTCATCATAATATGTGGCAGCCGGGGGGCGATAGTACGCCTCCTGCTGCGAAGGTCTGCGTCTTTTGCGGGGACGGGGCATCTCATAGGGGTCATATCCGTCCGGAATGCCGTAATCCTCCCGTCCCGGATCGTCCGCATAGACCTCCGGCGGCACATTGAAGGTCTCTGTATCGCTTGCAAAGCGGTCTTTGCCGGTCGAGGGTTTCTGCGTCGTGCGGCGCAGGGGCTGCTGCGGACGCATTTCCTCATAGGGACGTTCCTGGGGGGGGTTTGTATTTTTCTTATGCGGTCTTGGCAGGTCTGCCATAGCGGACTCCTTTCTTTCTCTAAGGAAGCTTTGCACACAGGACAGTCCGTCCTGTAGTCTTTGTGCGGCGTTGCCCTAACATAAGAAGTGGAAGCGGTGCGCAGGCGTTCCGGTCTTCCACTTCTTGGCTCTATTGCTTTATTCTAATAAGTACGTCTGATATTGACAGTCAGCATCGTCAGGAGCGAGGTACCGATCTGGAAGATCAGCATCCACGCCGGTGTCAGTCCCAGACCCAGTACAGCTTCCATGAGCACCAGTCCGATGCCGAGCAGGACGGATACCGCCTGGACGAACACACCGAACATCGCTGTACTGCGCAGCACCTTGGTGGCGATGATGAGGCTTGCAAGGCTCGAAAAGCCGCCGGTACACGCCATTGATGCGCTCATGTTTTCAACGGGGGCAGTTTCTCTGCCGTATTCGCCGTGCATCCGTGCCGGAATGATCTTGAGCATGGAAGCCGGGATCTCAAAGGTCGTTGCAATGCGGTTGAGCGTGATCATGGGGTCAACACTGCGCATGATGAGACATACCCCACGCTTTGCGCACTGCTTTGTCCAGAACTTCACCAGACGGTCAGCACGCAGCTCCACAAGGAAGATCGCCGACAGATTGCCGGAAACGGAGAGGTAAACAGCCTCTTGGTTGGGGCCGACCATCTCTGCTTCCCTTGCACGGGAGGGCAGACCTTCGATATTGTGCGCCTTCATCAGGTCACGGCTGCCGAGCAGCACACGCTGGCTGTGGATCCAGCCGCACAGTCCGAGAGAATCCTCGTACACGTAATTTTCAACAGGATACAGGCGTTTTTCCTTGCCCTCCAGCACCTCGCCAAAGATATTGCCGATGACGCTGCCTGCATGGGATGCAAGACTTGCGGCACACAGGAGGGTATCCTCCATGTTCACATTCGAGAACATCTTCACGCCAGCCAGATGGACAGCGCCCTCCGGAAAGAGGGATGCAGCGTCGATCATGACGGCATTGGTATCATAGAAATCATCCACGCTCTGGTAGCCGAGCAGCAGAGCGCCGTTCTTGGCAAGGCTGCGGGTCGCATTAAAGAGCGGCAGATTCACCACAAACGTGATGGAAGCACAGCTTGCTGCCACGGCAAGCATCGAAAAGAGCTGTACGCCGTACATCGCACTCTGCGCCTTGAGGAGCGTCAGCAGCACAGCTGCCACGATCGCACCGATGGTCGTCAGAGGTGCTGCCACACGGCAGAACCGGTCTGCAAGATCAGCGGAATAGGTGAACTTGCGAAAGTCGATGAGCGAATCGGTATGCCGCATCGCCGCCAGGATCGGGAAATCTCCGAGCACACCTCTTGCGAGGGCATCGGCACGCTGTTCGTCCTCGACGATGGTCACGCCGCTGCAATTGGCGTGGCTGGTCGCAAGGCGGAGATTGGTCAGCTCACGGCTGATGATGAGCATTTTGCCCACGGAATGGAGCAGCAGCGCCAGCACCGCACACGGCAGATAGCAGGGCAGCATCTCCATGCCGAGAATCGCCAGCACGACATTGATGCCCGTCACAGCGCCGCATCCTGCAAATGCCGCAGCCGCAACGCTGTCGGTGTCCGCCTGGAAGGACAGAAGTCTGCGGAAGCCGTTTTTCAGCACCGGCAGACATACCACCGCCGCAGCGATCGCCAGCAGGAACTGGATCACAGCGGCAATGACAGGGTTCATCTCATTGACCCATACGAAATTCCACAAATCGCCCAGAGCGATCAGACCGCTGATGACGAACACCAGCAGCAGCGCAAAAATACGAAATCCGATCGCACCCTTGAGCTCCGCAATATCGCCACGGATATCAGAAACCGTGCTCAGCTCCATCTTATTGATGATCTCACGGCGTTTCTGGGTGAGTGCCTCTGCTTCCTCCTTGGAGCGCTTGATGGTGACATCGATCTCCTTGGAATCGAGGACAGCGGTATTGGAAAGGTCTAAGCTCGTCTTAGGCGCACGGGGTGCCGGCTCGACCTCGATGGGCTGCACCGGCTCCGGCTCCTCAAGCTGCTTGACGGAGACAACGTCACGGACGGTCAGGCTGATGGTCTCGGTACCGGCTGCGCCGACATCGGGCGTCCGCTTGACCTTTTTGCGCTTCTGTGCCTTCTTTGCGCCGTGGATCTGGGTGTACATATAGTCACCCTCAGGGCGCTCCTTGGCATAGGGCATCTCCTCCTGAGCGACCTCTGCCTTTTTCTTCTTTTTATTCTTCTGGTTCTTTTTCTTGATCTTTTCGATCTCCCTTGCACGGGTGGAATCACTCATGCGGCGGATCTTTGGAGAATCGTCCGAGAAATTCCGGATCGGCGGATCCGACGGCGGCTCCTCCTGCTTCTGACCGGAGGGCACATTCACACGCATGGGCATCTGCTCGGCATCGCTGTGCTCCGCTTGCAGGAAGCTCACCTTGGTGCGCTTGGCAGGCTTCTTCTGCCTGCTCTCCGGGCGCAGAGGCTCCTTGGTCTGTGCATGGGCAAGCGCCTCTGCAACAGCCTTTTCCTTGGGGGAAAGCTCCGGCTCCGGCGGTGCGGCGTTCTCATCGCCGTACTCATCAAGGATCTTTTCGACTGTCAGATCCTGCTGCTCATTGGTTTCCTTCATGGATATGTATGTCATCCTTTCTCAAGAGATCGGGATTGCATTCATGACGTATCATTTTACTTGCTGCGCTGGCGCACGACCTCATACATAAAAATGCCGGCTGCCACAGACGCATTGAGGGAGGTGATCTTGCCCATCATGGGAAGCTTGACGAGGAAATCGCATTTCTCCCGGACAAGGCGGCTCATGCCGTTGCCCTCCGAGCCGATGACGAGTGCCACGCCCCCGTCATCAAAGCGGGTCTGCGTGTACAGGCTGCCGTTCATGTCGGTGCCGTAGACCCAGACGCCCTCGCTCTTGAGCTTGTCGATGGCGGCGCCGAGGTTGGGGACTCTTGCCACCGGCAGCCAGCTTGCGGCACCGGCAGAGGTCTTGTAAACGGTGGGGGTCAGCATAGCGCTGCGGCGCTTCGGGATGATAACGCCATCCGCACCGGCAGTTTCGGCGGTACGGATGATAGCGCCGAGGTTGTGGGGATCCTCGATCTCATCGCAAATGATGAGGAAGGGCTTGGTGCCCTTGGATCTGGAGACCTCCAGCAGATCCTCCAGGCTCACATAGGATGCCACGGCTCCAAAGGCGATCACGCCCTGGTGGGCGCCGCCCTGCGCCATCTGGGAGAGCTTCTGGTCATTGACCGTCTTGACGACGGCGCCGTGCTCCTTGGCAAGTGCGACGATCTCACCAAGACCGCCGGCACTCTGGCTGATATAAACTGTATCGATCGGCGTGCCGCTGCGCAGCGCCTCACGGACGGGATTTCTGCCGATCATCATGTTCTCATTTTCCGGCATATGCTTCACCTTTCATAAATGGGGGGCAAGCTCTGCAAATGGCTGCCCGTTGTATGCATCCGGGACGGTTTCCGGCGTGCAGAATGTCATACTCATACTATTCTATTATACCATGGTTACAAAAAAATTACAAGTGTTTTTTGCAACCTTGCCAAAAAGCAAAATATCCGGATATCCCAAGGCGCATTTTTTGTGCAAACGCACGATGCAATGGGTCACATTCATCCCATGATTCGCAGAAAAACCGCACATCCTCCGCCCATGGCAAGCGCCCCCAGCAGAAACCATACCAGGTGCTGCACAAACGGTCTTCGGCGCTGGGGTGCCAGCAGGCGTTCGGTCTCGGACAGGGCGGCGTGGAGGGGGATATCATCCGCCTCCGGGCGCAGATAAAACACCGCCCGGTCAAAATACAGACTGTCCGGGCGGTTGACTTCGATCACCTTATGATTCACACCTTTCAACATTGCGCATCCTCCTTGCAAATTGCTTGTTTCCCTAATAGGATGGGCATTTTCGGGGTGTCTATACAAGTCGTAAACAAATTATTCCACCGAGTTTTCCACACCAAGGTGGAAAAGTACGTGAAAAACCCAGTGTTTCCATACCCACAATTGTGGAAAAGTCTGTTGAAAGAGTGGAAAACCTACGCATTCAAGCCCTTGTCCGGGAAATGTTGAAAATTTCCCGACAAGCAATTACACGTTGTAGACGGAAAATTTTGTTCTCGAAAGATTCCGCTATTTTCCGACACATTTCACTGTGAAAAAGTATCGGGGACTGTGTGAGACCATTTGTTTCTTTCCACACTTTCAACGTGGGGTTTTCCACTTTTTCACAGGATAGTCTCCATGCCGACCTTGTAGGGCTTCATGCCCATCGCTTCGTAGAAAGCGGCGGCATCGGGGTTGCAGCTCCAGACATTGAGGGTGACGTGATAGCACCCGATCTCCTTCGCAAAGGCGGTGACATGGCGGTAGAGCGCCGTGCCGACGTGCTGTCCACGGCTGTGCTCGTCCACGCAGATATCGTCGATATACAGCGTTTTGCGGTCGGTCATGATGTTGTCGCCTGCATAGGTCTCGATCTGACAGAAGGCATAGCCGAGCATAGCGCCGTCCTCGTCAAATGCCGCAAAGACGGGCTTTTCCGGGTCTTGCAGGAGCACCTTCAGCTCATCGTCGGTGTACTTGGTGCAGTCGGGCTTAAAGAGGTCGGGTCTGCCGTTGTGGTGAACCATGAGCACCTGATGCAGCAGGCGGTTGAGGGACGGGATATCGGACTGGGTGGCTCTGCGGATGTTCATCGTGTTTCCTCCTTGTTTGCGAAAACTCCGCCGGATCGGTGGGATCGGGCGGAGCTTGGGGGTTAATAATTTCCGGATGTGTCGGTTTCGAGCTTGAAGCGGATGTCGAAATAGCTGACCTCGCCGTTCTTGTAACGTGCGCAGCGTGCGGTCACTTCGTCGCCGCCCTCGCAGCCGTCGAGTGCTTCGATGGTGCTGTCGTAGTCGTGAATCGGCTTGCCGTTCATTTCGAGAATGAAGTCATAGGGTTCAAGGTCGGTATGGCTGATGTCGCAGTCGTCGCTGATCTCGGTGATCCAGATGCTGTTTTTAAGCTCCTGCGGCATCTCCTTGCCGTATTTCTTCTGGAATTCCTCTGCCGCATATTCCACGCCGGCAGGCATCAGGACGATACCAATGCGGAATCTGCCCTGTACATAGCCATTCTCCATCAAGTCCGTCACGATGGGCAGCGCCTCGTTGATCGAGATTGCAAAGCCCAGACCCTCGTAGGTCGAGGAATACATCGAGGCATATTTCGAGGACGTGATGCCGATGACCTGCCCGTACATATTGACCAGCGCACCGCCGGAATTGCCGGGGCTGATGGCGGCATCGGTCTGGATGCACTCCATCTTGAAGCTGGAATTCTCCGAGCGTACCTGTCTGCCGATCGCTGACACGATGCCTCTCGTCACAGTATTGGTCAGACCTGCGGGATTGCCGATGGCTACGACATTTTCGCCCACGTAGGTCTCTGACGAATCGCCCAGAACCGCCGGGGTCAGACCGTAGGCATTGATCTTGAGGACAGCAAGGTCGGTCTTGGGGTCGCTGCCGACGAGCTCGGCGTCATACTCCTTGCCCTGGTCGGTGCCGGTGTCATCACCGACACGCACCTTGAAGGCTTCGCCCTGCACCACATGGGAATTGGTAACAATATAGCCATCCTTGGACAAAATGATACCGGAGCCGGTGCCGGCAAGTGCCGAATCCAGACCACTGGCATCCCGGTACGTGTAGACCTCCACGATCGAAGGCGTGACCTTTTCGGCAACGCCACGCACGGTATACTCACCGTCGGCGTTGACGTCCGCATCATCCGGGTCGAGGTCGGGCTTGGGCTGGACTTGCAGATCAACGGTGACCTGACGGGGAGTCTCCGCCCCCAGCGCACCATGCAGGATATCCGAACCGATGCAGTACACGCACAGCAGGAAAATCAGGATCGAAGCCACAGCGCACATCGTATAAATGCGGCGGTTCATCGAAATAGGCTTTTCCGGCGGCACAACAGGCGGTGCCTGCCAGCCGTAATCCGGTTGGTCGGAGAATTCCTCCTCCGGCAGCCCGAAGGTATTCACCGGGATGCCGTCATTGTCGTCCGCACCGCCGTAGGGGGTATCCGCAGGGGGCGGTGTTTCCGGCGCAGCGGGCTCCGGGGCAGGCTTCACGGGGTCTGCGGCATTTCGCACACTGCTCCAGTCCGGGTTTTCCGGAAAGGCGCCGATGGGATCCTGCCAGGGATTCGGTTTTGGCTGTTCGTCGTCCTTTTTGGGGGGCGGCGGAAACATACTCTTGTAATCATCCATGGAAAACAAGTCCTTTCTCCTGTCATTGGGAAACCGGGAACTGTACCTCAAACGAGGTATACTCCCCCTTCACGCTCTTGACCACGATATGCCCCTTGTGGAGATGCACGATCTTCCTGGCGATGGAAAGTCCGAGTCCGAGACCGGTCTTATCCTGGCTGCGTGAGGTATCGGTCTTATAGAACCGGTCAAAGATCTTGGGCAGTTCATCATCTGCCAGACCCTCGCCGGTATTCTTGACAACAACATGGGCAGTCCCCTTCTCCTGCGTAAGAGAAAAGCTGATGACACCGCCCTCATTGACGAATTTCACGGCATTCTCGATGAGATTATAGAGCACCTGGAACATCAGGTCCTCATCTGCCTTGACCTCCAGTGCGGCATCCTCCAGACCCTCGACCTCGACATTCTTGTCACTGATGCGCTTTTCAAACATGAGCACAGTCTTAATGACCAGCTTTGCCATATCGACATTGGAAATGCGAAGCTGCATTTCGCCGGCTTCAAACTTGGTGAGGTTGAGCATGGAGTTGACGAGTGTCCGCAGGCGGTGGATCTCCTCGGCAATGATCTTGATATACTTGTGATGCTGCTCCTCCGGGATCGTGCCGTCAAGAATCCCGTCTGCAAAGCCGCCGATGGTGGTCATGGGCGTGCGCAGCTCATGGGAGACATTTGCCACAAAATTGCGGCGTGTTGTCTCATTCTGCTCGATAAATTCTGCCATGCGGTTGATGGTGCAGCCAAAGGGGTAGAGTGTTGCGTGTTCGGGCAGCTCCACCCTCGCACTGAAATCGCCCTCTGCGTACTGGGATGTGACCTTGGTGACAGCCTCAAACTGGTCATCGAGCCGTCTGGCGCCGATCCGGAACAGCAGCATAAAGAGCAGCATTGCCAGCAGCAGGCAGATCACAAGGCTCTGTACGAGCATCTTGCTGTACTCTGTCACATTGGAGGCATCACTGATGGCTGCCAGATAGTAGCACTCCACCTCCCCGTTGGATCGTTCGATGAAGAACCGCAGGATGCAGCAAAGCTCCGGTGCCTCGGCATTGTCCGAAAAATAGCCCATCTGCATATAATCATCGGTCTCAAGATATGCACGCACAGACGGCGTCAGCAGACGGCTGTTCGTCCCCTTGCCGGGATACAGTGTCTTGCCGCCGGCGTCATAAAACCAGATGCTGTTGTGATATTCCACCTCGGCGGTGCGGATGAGCTTATCGATCTCCTCCTCGGTGGTCTCGTTGTCACGGGCATAGGCTTCGGTGATGTTGACGGTCAGCGTCTCCAGACTTTGCCGCAGCGCCGTCTGCACCGTATCCCGGTACGCCGCCACTGCCATGCAGACCATCACAACGCCTGTCAGCAGAATACCCACAAACAACAGTAGACCTCCCAGCTTGAAATAGCCGTCCGAGAGGCCTGGTGTTTTTTTCTTTCGGAGCGTCATGGTGTACTCCTTTTCGTTACAGTTTCTGATCGGCTTGCAAAGGTTCAGGGGATGCTGCCCCTGAACCTTTGCATTCTCAGCGATACTTACTCCTCGTCAGCCTCAAACTTGTAGCCGACGCCCCAGACAGTCTTGAGCGCCCAGTGCGGGGACACATCAGCAAGCTTCTCACGCAGGCGCTTGATATGCACGTCAATGGTACGGGAGTCGCCGTAGTACTCAAAGCCCCATACCTCGTCCAGAAGCTGGTCACGGGTGTATACATGGTTCGGATTCGACGCCAGATAGAACAGAAGCTCCAGCTCCTTCGGCGGTGTATCCAGCACCTTGTCATTGACACGCAGCTCGTATCTTGTCATATTGACCACGAGCTTGTCATAGCGCACTTCCTTGTTCTCCTCCTGCTCCGAGGTGGTGTTGCCCATGCGGCGTGCGATCGCCTTGATACGGGCAATGACCTCCTTGGCGTCAAAGGGCTTGGAGATATAATCATCTGCGCCCAGCTCCAGACCCAGCACCTTGTCAAAGGTCTCGTTCTTGGCAGAGATCATGATGATCGGCACGTTAGAGTTCTTGCGGATCTCCCGGCATACCTGTCTGCCGTCCATCGAGGGCAGCATGATATCCAGCAATACAATATCAGGTCCGAGTGCGTTGAATTTGTTGACTGCCTCCTTGCCGTCGTTCGAGATGATAACGGAATAGCCTTCCTTCTCAAGATACATTCGCAGCAGGTCGCAGATATTCTGATCGTCGTCTACTACCAGTACTTTTTCCAATGCCATGTTGCATTCTCCTCTCCGTTTTGGATTTTGCATCTGCCGATATACTGCCCTCTATTGCAAAGTACAACGAAGTTGTGCTTTGCAGGCTGCGCAGCAGCCGCCAAAGCCACTATGTGGCTTTGGAAG
>CACXGK010000192.1 GCA_902767115.1 uncultured Ruminococcus sp. | reverse complement strand
GCGGTAGCTCGTGCGATCTTTTCGGAGAGCCCGATCATGATGCTCGACGAATCGACCTCGGCTCTGGATGAAAATACAGAGCGAAAACTGCTCGAAAACCTTCGCTCCATGACCAATAAAACCGTCATCATCGTGACCCACCGTCCGGCGGCACTGGATATTTGTGATACGATTTTTCGGTTTTCGGAGAGCGGGGTGGAATTGGTAAAATAATCGCTTAGGTACGAGGTGAGTCAGATGGGTAAACAGAAAGAAAAATGGAATGAGCATCTGGCGGATCTTCGTGCTTTCTTGCAATCGCATCCAAACGGCGAAATCCAGGCGAATGCCAAATGCAGTGATGGGACGAGCCTGTCTAATTGGGTCAAGGTGCAGCGCCGGAAATTTCGGGAGGGGCAGCTTTCTTCCGAGCAGATAGCGGCTTTTAAGGGGCTGGCGTTGGTCCTCGAAACACCGCAGGAAACAGCGCTTCGCCATGCAGAAGCGTACTTTCAGATGCATGGAAACCTCGATATCCGGACAGATTTTACGTGTGACGACGGGTATCGGCTCGGCGTCTGGATCCGGACAGTCCGTGGACGTGCCGACTCGCTGTCACCTGATGTTCGCCAACGTCTTGACCAGATGGGCATGATCTGGGACAAGCAGGCGCATGAATGGATGATGGCGTTTGAGAAATGCAAGGCATATGGGGATATTTCGGATATCACGGATGCGGCTCTGAGAAATTGGCTTTACCGGAACCGGAAGAAATACCAAGAGCACGAGCTTACGCCGGAACAGGTGAAATTGCTTGACAGCATCGGTGCATTGAAGCCGTCTGCTTTCACGCAAAAACAGATAGAACAGACACCGGATACATCGCAAAAAATCGCTTCATATCGGGTCAGTTCGACAACGAAGGTAGAGCCTGTGAAGTCGAGAAAAATGCTGAATGACGAGCTCTGGATGCAGCATTTCCAGGAATGTAAGGCGTTTCTGGACGAGCATGGACGGCTGCCCAAAAGCGGCGAAGGATCGCTTCCGGATTGGCTGAAACGCTGCCGCCAGAAATGGCAGAATGGCAAGCTCTCGCAAGAGCAGCTCCAGGCACTGCAAAGTATCGGCGCACTCGAAACTCAACGTGAAATGCGTCAAAAAAGCTCGGCGGATTACCGGATGAAGCAATGGCTGGCGCAGTTTGAGAACTGCAAGGCTGCAGTGGCGCTGCATGGGAAAAAGGCGTGGCGAATTCCAAGCGTGCAGTGCTGGATGACCCGGAATCGCAAGAAATTTGCGATGGGGACTCTCACGGCAGAACAGATACGGCTCTTGCAGAGCATTGGTGCGCTTGCGAAAATGCCCGACATTCCGGTCGATCCCGAACCCGAAAATGCGGCGCATCCGGTTTCGGAGACTGCATTGCAGATGGAGAAAGACGCAGAACATAGCGGCTTCCTTGATGCAGCGGCGTATGTCCGGGAGCTGGAGGAGAAATAGGATCTAGGGCAGCCCGAACCCTCAAACCCACACAGAATCCCCGGCATTGCCGGGGATTTTTCTCTGCCCTATTTGTTGGTTCTGTTCCTGTGAATACAAGCTACATATATCGCCTATACAACATATCCAAAACAAGACCGGGATTCTACCACAAATCTCAAAAAATTCAGGCTCACATCTTGAAAATGTCCCCGATCTGTGCTACAATAAGTATATCCACTTTTACAGGAAAAGGATTTAACAATGATACGGTGTGATATTACTTACGACAGCACAGACGTTAGCTGCGCTCTTGTTGTATATGAAAATCTGATTTAGGAGGAAATGAGTTATGAAACGCAGCACATGGAAACGAGTGGCATCGTTCGCCCTCGCATTTACGCTCGCAGCTGGATATTTGCCTGCAAACGCTGACAGAGGAGGATTGTTCGGCGGCACGATCATAACGGCTAAAGCGATGCAGATTTTTGTTAACGTGCAGGTAGGTGGGAAAACCATCACGCTTGATGTCGAGCCGTCCGATACAATTGAAAATGTAAAAGCTAAAATCCAGGACAAAGAACGCATTTTGCCTGCACACCAGAAACTGATCTTTGCAGGTAAAACTCTGGAGGATGATAGAACACTTGCTGACTATAATATTCAGAAAGAATCCACTTTGCATCTGATTATAGGTTATAAGAATGCCGCCACCACCACCCTCGGCACATCGGGCATCGGCGCACCGAGCAGCGATGAAAGCAATACTGCCTGGACAGGCAACTATGTCTACTACGGAAAATATAACAGCCAGCCTGTCAAATACCGTGTGCTTGACCCGAATTCTACGGTGTTTGACGAGGAATTGCCCACCCTGCTGCTGGACTGCGATACCACGCTGTATAATGCGAAATTTCATTTCAGTGACGCCGATAAAATCGGGTGGAATCATAGTGATGTAAAATCCGGCTTGAATGGTGATTTGTTTCTGAATGGAACCAAAGACAATATTGCCAACTTTACGGATATAGAAAAAAGTGCGATCATAAAAAGTGTAAAATCCAATGCAGCAACAGGCGTTAAGGCTGACGGAGATGGTGATCCCCTCTTAACTTGGGAACCGCTTAGAGCTCACCAGATTTTTCTATTAGACGCAAAGGAAGCGGATAACTCGAGTTACGGCTACAGCAATGCTAACACAAGAAAAAAATCCGATACCATCTCAGACGGCTGGTGGCTGCGGTCGTCCGTTGATTGGAATGTTAATAGTTGGGCCGCCGGCTATGTCAAATCCGATAGCGGCAGCTTCTGGACTGCCCCGGTGATCAAAGATACAGTCGGTGTGAGTCCCGCTTTCAATGTCAATCTGTCATCTGTTATCTTCTCATCTGTAATCTCTGGTTCTGAGGACTACGGTAAGGAGTACAAGCTGACGCTGAAAGATACGGGGTTCGGCATCGCTGTGACAGATGGCAGTGCAGTCGCTGCGAGCGGCACGACTGTTTACGTTCCGTACACTGTGACCGATACCGATGAGAATCTTGATCCGGATACCGTGTCTGTGCTGATTCAGAGCACGGATAACACCATTCTCTATTACGAACCGCTGTCCGGCACATACGCTACAAACGGAACAGGCACGTTCGAGCTTCCGTCCACCCTGGAACTGGATGGCTGGGGCACATCCTACACCGTTTCTATCCTTGCCGAGGATGTGAACGAAAAGATGGAGACCGATTATGCGAGTGTGCCGGTGGCTTTGAGCAAGCCAGTCCCCGCACATACCGTAACCCTGCATACCAACGACGGAACGATCAATAGCGGCAGCATTACATACTATTTAGAGGGTACAGAAACAGCGCTCCCGACGGATGTCACAAAGGAGGACGGCACACTGTTCTGCGGATGGTATGACAATGAGGAACTGACTGGAAATGCCATTGCTGCTATTCCTGCCAATGCAACCGAAAATAAGGAATACTGGGCGAAATGGTATAAGAGAGCATCGGCTTCTCCGGCAGAGGGCGGTACGGTCACTGAAAATAGTAATTGG
>CACXGK010000191.1 GCA_902767115.1 uncultured Ruminococcus sp. | reverse complement strand
GCAACCAATTCCTTTGCAGACGGCTGGTCGCCGATCGCTTCCCACTACAAGGAGATCACCCTCCAGCCCGGCGAGACCAAGACCCTTGTTTTCGTTCTGGGTTATGTGGAGATGCCGGCGGACAAGAAGTTCGAGGCAGACGGCGTGACCATCAACAAGGAAAAGGCACTTGCCATGATCGACAAGTACAATACCCCTGAGAAGGTCGCAGCAGGTCTGGCAGAGCTGAAGGCTGCATGGGACAAGCTCCTGGGCATCTTCAATGTCAACACCCCGGACGACAAGGTAAACCGCATGGTCAACATCTGGAACCAGTACCAGTGCATGGTGACCTTCAACCTGTCCCGTTCCGCATCCTACTTCGAGAGCGGTATCGGCAGAGGTATGGGCTTCCGTGACTCCAACCAGGATATTCTCGGCTTCGTACACCAGATCCCTGACAGAGCAAGAGAGCGCTTGATCGACCTGGCTGCTACCCAGCTTGAGGACGGTGGCTGCTATCACCAGTACCAGCCCCTCACCAAGAAGGGCAACTCCGACATCGGCGGCGACTTCTCTGACGATCCGCTGTGGATGATCCTTTCTGTCGGTGCGTACATCAAGGAGACCGGCGACTGGAGCATTCTCGACGAGGCTGTTCCTTACGACAATGACGAGTCCAAGGCAAAGCCGATGCTCGACCACCTGAAGGTTTCCTTCTATCATATCGTGAACAATCTCGGCCCGCACGGACTGCCGCTGGCAATGCGTGCTGACTGGAATGACTGCATCAATCTCTCCTGCTTCTCTGACACGCCGGGTGAGTCCTTCCAGACTTATACCAACCCGAAGTTTGCAGCAGAGGGTGGCTACTCCAAGGTGGCTGAGTCCGTTATGGTTGCGACCCTGTTCACCTATGCAGGCCCGACCTATGTCGGCATCCTCAAGCACCTGGGCAAGGACGATGAGGCAGCAGCAGCACAGGCTGAGATCGACAAGATGAAGAAGAACGTGATGGAATCCGCATTTGACGGCGACTGGTTCCTGCGTGCATACGATGCCAACGGCGAGAAGATGGGCTCCAAGGACTGCGAGGAGGGCAAGATCTTCATCGAGCCGCAGGGCTTTGCGATCATGTCCGAGATCGGCAAGGAGCAGGGTGCAGACATGAAGACCCTCGACTCCATCGAGAAGTACCTGAACACCAAGTATGGTCTGGTACTGAACAATCCGGCATTCTCCAAGTACTACATCCAGTACGGCGAAATTTCCACCTATCCGGGCGGTTATAAGGAGAACGCAGGTATCTTCACACATAACAACGCATGGATCATCTGCGCAGCCGCATACGCAGGCAGAGGCGATCAGGCGTTCAAGTACTACAGCGAGATCGCACCGGCATTCAATGAGGAGATCTCCGACCTGCACAAGACCGAGCCGTATGTATACGGTCAGATGGTCGCAGGTAAGGACGCATCCCGTTTCGGCGAGGGCAAGAACTCCTGGCTGACCGGTACCGCTGCATGGAACATGGTAGCGATTTCCCAGTACATCATCGGCGTACAGCCTGACTTTGACGGTCTGAAGGTTGACCCGTCCATCCCGCACGAGTGGGACGGCTTCAAGGCAACCCGTCAGTTCCGTGGTGCAACCTACAACATCACCGTTGAGAACCCGAACCACGTTTGCAAGGGCGTCAAGTCCCTGACTGTTGACGGCAAGGCTGTTGACGGCGTTGTCGTTCCCGCATTCGACGGCGGCGTACATGAGGTTACTGTCGTTCTGGGCTAAGAATCAATGAAAACAATGAACCCCCTCTGGAGTGATCCGGAGGGGGTTTCTTGACAAATGCAGTCGCTTATGCTATAATGAAACGTACAAGGGTACACCATATACGGTAGGCGGTTAATCCACGCTCCCGGAAGGGAGTGGTGTTGTATGGAGAACGTTACATCTGTAGTAACATGGGATCAGCTTATTCAGCTCGGACTTGTCCTGGTTGGAATTCTGGATATTCTCGTTCATATTTTTTGTTATATCCATAGCAACAAAAAGAAATAACCGCCCTTCGCTGCAAACTTGAGGCGGCTATTTCTATAGCAACTTTTAGGGGAGCAACCGTCACCACGGTGTGCCCTTGTATTTTTATTATATCACGTTTAGGCGGCTTTGTCAAGCCTGTTTGCATGAGAAAACTTGACAGGAATCGGCAAATATGCTATAATTGGGTGGTACAAGGGTACGACGAAAGCGGTAGGCGGCGAATCTTACTCCCGGAAGGGAGTGATTGTTGTATGGAGAACGTTACATCCGTTGTGACATGGGATCAGCTCATCCAGCTCGGACTTGGTCTGATTGGAATTCTGGACATTCTCGTTCATATCTATTTTTTTATCCATAACAACAAAAAGAAATAGCCGTCCGATAGCTACCAACTGTTGACGGCATTTCTTTATGTTGAATTCGCTTGGGAGCAGCCGCCTACCGACTACCCTTGTGCTTTTATTATAGCACGAATGGATGGCTTTGTCAAGCGCTCATGCCAAAAAAGCTTAGAAAAATCCCCCTGCTGTTACAGGGGGAAGATTCTATGGGGTTTGGATAATTGATTATCCTATAAAGCACGGTCGCTTGGCATGACCGGACTTTATCGTAAGGTTGGAAAGACTGGGTGTTTTGTTACGGATTAGGGATTAGCCGTTACCGTTACCACCGCCGTTACCGCCAGCTGCAGCAGTGGTACCTGCGCCAATTGCGCATGCAGTAGCTGCAGTCTGAGTAGCCAATGTGGACTGATCATTAGTCAAAGCCTGCGGATGTGCGCCACAGTAAGTACCATCCTTAATGCCAACTGCTACGATTGCCATTGCATCAACCTGAACTGCAACATCCATGCCGGTCTTAGCTTTGCCATACTCCAACATTCTTGTACCAATATTAGTTCCCTTGGTACTGGTGACATTTGCAGCTGCACCATTAGTAATAACTGCCGTAGCACCGGTCGGAGCCCAACTGTCACCTACAGAATCCAGCTCAGTCAGAACAGTAGCAGCTGCATCGTAGAAAGTCTTAGCCTCGGAATTAGCAGCAGAAACCTTAGACTTCTTAACGTAACCCAGCATCGACGGCACGAGGATAGCAGCGAGGACACCGATGATTGCGATTACGACGATGAGCTCTACGAGTGTGAAGCCCTTAACCTTGTTTGTTTTCATAACGAAAACCTCCTTATAAAATATG
>CACXGK010000190.1 GCA_902767115.1 uncultured Ruminococcus sp. | reverse complement strand
TCAGACCGGGCATCGGGGGATTCGTCATCTCGCCGGCAACGGTGGTCTGGGTCGCAGTCGTGGAAAGCCCCGGCATCGGCGGATTTGTCATTTCTCCGGTCGGTGCCTGGGTCGCTGCGGTGGTCTGCGTTGCAGTCGTGGAAAGCCCCGGCATCGGGGGATTCGTCATCTCGCCGGCAACGGTGGTCTGGGTCGTGGTGGTAGTCTGTGTTGCAGTCGTGGAAAGTCCCGGCATCGGAGGATTTGTCATTTCTCCGGTCGGTGCCTGGGTCGCTGCGGTGGTCTGGGTTGTAGTTGTGGAAAGGCCGGGCATTGGGGGATTTGTGATCTCACCAACTGCGGTGGTCTGCGTCGCAGTCGTGGAAAGTCCCGGCATCGGGGGATTTGTGATCTCACCTACTGCGGTAGTCTGGGTTGCTGTCGTATTCAGTCCCGGCATCGGGGGATTGGTGATCTCACCGGCAACGGTGGTCTGCGTTGCAATCGTGGAAAGTCCCGGCATCGGGGGATTGGTGATCTCACCGGCAACGGTGGTCTGCGTCGCAGTTGTGGAAAGACCGGGCATTGGGGGATTTGTGATCTCACCAACTGCGGTGGTTTGTGTCGCAGTTGTGTTCAAACCCGGCATCGGGGGATTCGTGATCTCACCGGTCGGATTCTGCGTCACAGCGGTGTTCTGGGTTGTAGTTGTGGAAAGTCCCGGCATGGGGGGATTTGTGACCTCGCCAACAACGGTAGTCTGCGTTGCAGTCGTGGAAAGTCCCGGCATCGGGGGATTGGTCATTTCTCCAACAGAAACTGTCGTGCTGACAGTGGTTTCTATCGACGGTGTCGTGGTCAGTCCGGGCATCGGGGGATTCGGCAATTCCTCCTCCGCTGCGATCCGGATCGGAGACTGCACCGGCATTGCGGCAACACCGATGTTCGCAGTCAGCAGCGAAACGGCGGTCAAGACGCCAATGATCGCATTACCACGTCGTTTCTGATCTCTCAACATAGGATCTCCTCTCTATCTGAGTGTTTCATTTCATACAGATTCTATTATAACACGTTGTCGCCGGTTCTGCAAGCGCATTTCCCCATAACAGCGCAACATGAAGCGATTTTTGTAGAAATTGACCAGACAAATGCAGATACGTTCACTCATTTTCTGCACCCTGCCGCTGTCACAAAAAATCCCCGAAGCGCTTTTGACACGCTTCGGGGCAAATCGTCTATACAGGACTTTCAGGAAGTGCTGCTTTCCACATACTCTGCACCCATCTCATCGAGTGCATCGATCAGGGAATCGTAGGCACGCAGCGAAGCACCATCGTCGCTGATGCGCACCGGAAGTCCGGGGTTGGTGCGGATGATCGCCAGGATCTCCTGCAAGCGAAACACCTCGCCCTTGTACACGTAATCATTGCCGGAGACAATGACCTTGATATAGCTCAGATTCTCGGTGACAGGCTCGGTCGTGGGCGGTTCGGTGAGCTCCTCGTCGGGGGTGTGGGTCTCGGAGACTGCCATTTCGTCCGGAATACCGGCGTCCTCCGCCTCCCCCAGTCCGCCCTGATGGGTGCTCATGTAGTACCACATACACCCGGCGCCTCCCACAAATCCGACTGCCACGCAGATCAGCCCGATCACGATCGGCCCCACGATAAAGCCTTTGACACGTTTCCTCATGTGGTTTCCTCCTCTGGTACTGCCCTGTCGATCTCCGTGTAGGAGAACTGGTTGTTGCCAAGCTGGATCTGGCGCAGCTCCCGGCTCACGGCGCTGTAGGCGTCACGGCTGCCGGGTTCGGTGGAATCAAAGCTCAGCACGCAGAAAATCGTCGCATCATCGGCAAATCCGGCATCGGACAGCATTTGGTTGAGTTCGAGGCCAAGGCGCTTTTCATCGTCGCTGTAAATGCGTCCCAAAGCCTCCTCATCCCCGATCGACACATCGAGATACCAGTACTGGGGTTTGGCAACGAGGGTGAGGTTCAGGCTGCGTCCCTGGCGGTATTCGAGCATGGCTTTGAGGATGGACGCCTGCCGTTCGTTGATGGTATCCATGGCTTCAAGCGCATCCTCGGCGGTTTGCAGGCGCTCCTGCGCCGCCTCCTCACGGGCATCCGCTGTGATCTGCGCCTGACGTGCGCTTTCCTCCGCAGCAGCCGCCTGTTCCCGGATCTTCGTGGTTTCCGTCTGGTAATTGAGGATGAACCAGAACAGGATGATCATGATGACATCCAGCAGGGATGTGAAATCGAGGATGATCTCACGGACTTTCATACTGCCTTCGCCTCCCGACGTTTGCGGTCGCTGTTGCGTTCGAGGAGGGTGTCCGCCTCCTTGTTATTGGCAGCGACCTTGACAGAGATCACGGAGTCCAGCGCCTTGTAAATGATCGCAAAGACGATGCCCAGCGCCGTGGTATACAGCGCCGTGAAGAAGCGATCGACCGAGATTGCCATATCGCCCATATTCCCGGCAAGTCCGATCAGGGAAATGACCGTGCCGAGCATTCCCCACAGGGGTAGCACCGATGTGAAGTTCGCAAACAGCGAATACAGCAGATTCATGTGATCCCGCTTGGAAACGATCATATCCTCGTACTGCCGGCGTTCCTCCGGTGTTTCGGGGGTCTTTCGCTCATTGGGGTTTGCTTTGCGCTCACGGGGCGAGAGGTCGTCATGCAGCGTGCGGGCAATTTTCCACGTAAAATAGTAAAATACGCCGATTGCCGCCGCCCAGAGGAGGATAAAGATCTCAATGATATGATGTTCCGCCAGAAAGCTCATAAACCATACCAGCCTTTCCACAGTTTTCCTCATTATACCACATTTCCTGACAAAGTGCAAGTCCTGCCCGTTTTATACACCCCGTTAAAAAACCGACAGCCGTACCAGCTCTGTATATGAGCTGGGCGGCTGTCGGATCATAGTTCATTTGTCATTGCCGATGCTCCCCGACCGGGGAGCCCGCTTTTTCATCACACCTTGTATTGTACTCTTTTCGTTTATCATGGTATCATTGTATCACAAGAATTCCGATTTGTCAAGCAGTTTCCATAAAAATCGGCACATTATACATCCTGTGCCCTTCATTCTTAGGCATTCAACCAGTTAAACGTTTTAATACTCGTTGTAATTTATCGGAAATATTCCAGGGAGTAAAGTTTTTACTTGCCCATCAGGTTCTTGAGCTGTTCGATCAGCTCGATGTCCTCCTGGCTCACACGGATATTGGTCACAGCCTTCTGTCCGTTGGCGTCGGTCACGCTAATCTCCAGCAGGCTGTTCTCACCCATGGACTTGGCTGCGTAGCCGAAGAACTGGACAAATTTCGGATGGCGGCTGCTGAAGCTCTCAAACATGGGTTTGATCTGCATCAATGCGATAGGGTTCATGATAGATTACCTCTCTCTTTCTCAATTTTGGGTTCTTATATTATACCACACTTCTCCGGATTTGGCAAGAGCGTATGGTCAGGCATAGAAGAAGCGCTTTGAAGCGGACAGAAACGCCATAGTACCGGAATACTATGGCGTTTCGATCAGAGCAGTCCTTACCACTTCCAGGTTGCAAACAATGCAAACTTCTTCTTCGGCTCATCCGGATGCTCACGGGCATAGCGTGCGGCATACTCGTAGACCGATGCGATCACGATCAGCAGCAGACCTGCCAGGAACAGGTAAATGCCCCAGTGCAGCGACCTCCAGAACGACCATGTCAGATGGATGGTCATGGTCACCAGCACCGCAAAGCCCAGTGCGAACCAGCGCAGGCGCTTGGTCACGAAGCTGCCAACCAGGATCAGGAAGCTGAATGTCACCAGAATCAGCGCATCTGCCACATTGCCGAAGTTCAGGGACGAAATGAGCAGCACGAGCATGGTGACGCAGTACATGATGAATCTTGCGAGATGCACGCCCTTCTTTGCCTTCTCCGGCAGGATGAACAGCAGCGAGAAGATGAACACATGAAGCGGCAGCAGATACATCATCACCTGCAAGGTCTGGATGTCAAGCTTCATCAGCTCCTCCAGCAGTCCGAACGGGTCCTGAACATTGTGCAGCAGCAGCGTGATGCAGCCAAACAGGGATGCCAGCAATGCCGGGATATTCCGGTGCTGCGTTCTGCCGATGAAGAACAGCGAATAGATCGTCAGGAACAGGAAGAACAGGATCGCCGGATACCAGTCAATGGTGACCGCCACGGCAATGATCGGCAGGACACCTGCCAGCAGCGGAAAGTCGATCCGGTTAGCGCCGTCCTTGTTGTCGTAGAAGGCAGGCACCAGGATGCGTCCCATCACAGCGAAGATGACCAGCATCACAACAAAGCAGCCGGATTGCAGCAGATCTGCGGCAGTTTCCTTGGTCATGGCGCCGGGGAGGGAGAGTCCCGTGCTATCCAGGAAATCCGGAGTGATCCCGGAGATCATGTCACGCAGCGTAAAGAACAGCATGAGCAGGAACGGAACCGATGCGAAATTGATCTTCTTGCGTGTGAACACGATCACAAACACCGTCAGCAGCAGCGCCAGCAGTCCGCCCCAGCCGGTCTTGTCGGTGTCCTCCACCGTCAGGTATGCAAGAAAGGCACAGAATGCGCCAAGCCCTGCGGTGATCTCCAGATAGAGCTTTGTGCCCTTGGTGCGCTCGTGGCTGACGAGTGCAACGGCTTCGAGCAGATACAGCAGCGTCACGACCGCAAAGAGCAGAATGAACGCCACATCATACGTCAGGCACAGACGCACCGTCAGCGTATCGATGCCGGCGCTGAGCAGCAGCGGAATGCCGACCCATGCAAAGCACTTTTCGAGCAAAGGGCGCCTCGTCAGGTGTGCGTACACAACACCGCCAATGGCGATACCGGTGCCCATCCAGAGCAGCCAGATGCCGGCATACGGCAGATTCAGGAGCAGCATAGCGCCGCACGATGCGACCGCCAGCACAAATCCCCAGATCCGGCGGCTCAGGAAGCCCTGTGCCAGAAGCAGGAGCGCTGCCAGGATCAGCAGCACCGCATACAGCGGACGGAGCTTCATTTCCAGCGCCAGGAATGCGGTCAGATACAGCATGGCGGTATAGAATGCGCAGATGGGGGTATCCTTGGTCAGCGGATGCTTTTTGGTCACGAAGAAGAAGATCACGCTCAACGCCATCAGCACGCCCATCACGAGCTGGCTGCGGCTGAGGGAATTGTAGGCAAGGAAGTCATCCGCACCGGATGCCCTCGCAGCCGGCTCCAGGAGGCTTCCTTGGAATAACGGCTCGATCATACGGGACAGCAGCGGAATGCCGCCGGTCAGCAGCATCGGAACGGACAGGACATAGCCGGCGCCGACTGCCGTTGTGCGAAGTGCCGACGGGAGCTTTTCCACCGCCTGAAATGCCAGAAGCACCATAGCGGCTGCGGTCACGGTAAAGAGGAATGCCGCATAGCCGGACGCACCCGTGAGCGCCTCCAACTGCGTCGTGCTTGCGCCTGCGGTCATAAGGCACAGCACCATGCCGAAAATGCCGAAGTGGAACTGATTTCTGGTAAAGCGATTATTGCAGAACAAGGGCGTAAGCAAAATCGGTGCAATAACCGAAACGATCGGTGTTTCCCCAAATCCTGCGACTGATGCATAGGTGGTCGCAATGGACAGCAGGATGGGATACAGGTAAGCAAGCGCTGCCTTGCCGTAGGGGGTATCGGGCTTGCTGCGCAGGAGCCACTCCGCCCCGGCAGTCGAAACCACGCCGAGCACCAGCAGCATCGCACAGCAGACGGCATTGATGATGAGCTCCGGACTGGATGCGTCCCGGAGCATATCGCTCGCCAGACTCGTCAGGCAATACCAGACGCCGGCAGACGCTGTAAGGCTCATCCATGCCAGGAACGGATGCTTGTAATTGCCAACGCCTACCATTGTTGAAACGGCGACGCAGGCACAGGCGGCTGCGGCAACCAGTGCGCCGCCGTCCCCCTGGAACGAGAACCACTCGCCAAAAAGCTGGAATGCGCCGATGCCGACGACTGCCATTGGCAGGAAGATACAGCCGAGAATGTAGAAGGCAAGCCCTGTCTTGGGGAGCTTGAGAATCTTTTCAGCAAGGACATTGACGCCGAACGAGATCACGCCGACCGAAAGCAGTGCGATCGCACGAACCAGATCCGGCAGTGTATCCCACGTACTGGTCAGCACCAGCACACCACCCAGGAACAAAAACGCCACGCCTGCGATCAAAAGCAACGGAATCGGCGAAAACGGCTGCTTGGGCTTTGGCGGACGCTGCACGTAAGTGGGCTGCTGCGGCATATGGTATGCCTGCGCATATGGATTCTGACCGGCGCCTGGAAAGGGCGGCGGTGTGGTCGATTCGCTGCTGTTGAGCACGAACGGCTTTGGCTCCTCATCGGATGCGATATCACGGTTGTAGGGGGTCGGCTCCTGCGGCGGCTGCGGCGGTGCCGAGGTTTGGGGTGCGCCGTACAGATTAGAATAGTCCTGACTCATAACTGTCAACTCCTTCTTGATAAAATTTGTATCACAAAAATCATTTCCGAACGAATGCTCTCTCATTTTTGTACTATTTCCATTTAAAAAGCTTAATTCATTAAGCTTTTTATAGCCGCCGTAGGCGGCGTATGGAAATGCATGAGACGTGTTTTGTG
>CACXGK010000189.1 GCA_902767115.1 uncultured Ruminococcus sp. | reverse complement strand
TTTTGCAAAAAAGTGCCCCTTCTTTCGCCTTGAAATGCTTTTCCTGCCGCCTATAGGCGGCAAAATGAACTTTATCGACAAGCTGAGATCCCCCTTCTCTGGGTTTAGAGAAGGGGGATCTTATTATTCCGATTCACTTCGCTCCCTTTTGCAGGAGTACGGCTGTAACGGTCTTGACCATCAGCTTCAGATCGAGTCCGATGCTGCGGTTCTCGATGTATTCGATATCACTGCCGACCCATTCCTCAAAGGGCATATCGCTGCGCCCCTCGGTCTGGCAGATGCAGGACAGCCCGCCCTTGACCAGGAGTCTGTCCATATGCTCCGGTGTGTACAGCACCACCTCACGGGGAAGCGGCGGACGGGGGCCGATGATGGACATATCGCCCTTGAACACGTTCCAGAACTGCGGCAGTTCGTCCAGAGAGGTCTTGCGGATGAACTTGCCGATCTTGGTGATGCGGGGGTCATCATCTGCCTTGAACGCCAGACCGTCGCTCTGGTTGGCTTTCTGCACCTCGGCAAACCGTGCTTCCGCATCCATGCACATCGAACGCAGCTTATACATCTTGAACGGTCTGCCACGCTCCGTCAGGCGCACCTGCGAAAAGACCGGGCTGCCCTTATCGTCGATGTAGATCAGCAGCATCAGGATGCAAAGCGGTATCGCCAGTATCAGAAGTGCCAGTCCGGATGCCAAAATATCAAAGACACGCTTGCAGAATCGATAAAACGCACCGCCAGCCGGCTTGACCTTGGAAGCCCGGAGGGTCTCCTCTACGCCGGAGCACAGCAGTCCCATGGCACGCTCGTCAAAGTCCAGAATGGGGTAGCTGGTGACGCCCTCCTTGTTGTCCTTCATTTGTTGGAGCGTCACTTCGGTAATGTCTTCTTCCGATAAAGTTGCTTTCTTGGGTTTCGTAGAAACCGCCATCCTGTTCCCTCCTTTCCTCTCATATTGCTATTGGGGACGACATCAGAACTTGACACCGGGACGGTTCAGGTGGATCTTCGGTCTCTTGACCAGCGTCTCGAACTGCGTCAGCGCACGGGACAGTGCAGCGACCGGCAGTCCGACCACGTTGAAATAATCGCCCTCGATGCCCTGCACGAGGAGTGAGCCCTTGCCCTGGATGCCGTAGGCACCAGCCTTGTCAAACGGCTCGCCGGTATCAAGATAACGCTCGATCTCGGCGTCGCTGAGGGGGTAGAAGGTGACGAGGGTCTCCGTTGTGAAAACGGTCGTCTGTGTGCCATAGTACAGCGAAGTGCCGGTAAGCACGGAATGTGTCTCGCCCGAAAGCGCACGCAGCATCCGGTGCGCATCCTCACGATCCTTGGGCTTGCCCATGATCTCGTCACCGAGGAGGACGATGGTATCACAACCGATCACGATCTGATCGGGGAAGATCTTAGCAGCAGTGCTTGCCTTGAGGTCGGCAAGGTAGGCAGCCGCCATTTCGACCGGCATTCCTGCCGGGAGCGTCTCATCGGCATCGACGGAATACACGGTGAAGTCCTCGGTGATGAGCTGCAAAAGCTCCTTGCGGCGAGGAGAACCGGAAGCAAGGATCAGGCTCATTTCAGCAGCTCCTTCGGGTCATAGTCGGGGGTGAGCACGAGATGTGCATTCTCAGCGACCTCGGTGCGGTACTGCTCCTGCCACTCTTCCGGGGTGAAATCCTCAACGGATACGGAGATATGGGTCGGGTTGCAGCCGATGGCGTCCACGAGGGCAGCGGCTAATTTCTCGGCAGCAGCGGCTTTCTGGGCATCGGTGCGGCCTTTGAGCATTTTCAGAGTGATATGCGGCATATCTGTAAAACTTCCTTTCATTGGCGCAGCAGCAAAGGGGGCTGCTGCATACTATTACTCATTGTATCATATTCTGCAAGAAAAAGCAAGCCCCCAGGGACGTGCGCTTTGCACAATCCTTGGAGAGGATTTTTAACAATCGCTACAAAATAGAGAAAATTTGTCGATGTGCTTGCAATTTGTAAAAAATTGTATTATAATGAGGATGATACAGAAAGGAGATGCTTGGCATGAAGCTTGTGATCCAGCGTGTCACGGAAGGCAGCGTGACGGTGGAGGGAAAGATCATCGGACAGATCGGAAAGGGCTATGTGGTCCTGCTCGGCGTCGGGCAGGAGGATACGGAGGAAACGGCAAAGCGCCTTGCGGACAAGCTCGTGAAGCTCCGCATCTTTTCGGACGCCGACGGCAAGACCAATCTTTCCCTGGCGGACGTGGACGGTGAGGTGTTGGTGATCTCGCAGTTTACGCTGTATGCGGACTGCAAGAAGAACCGTCCCAGCTTCACAAAGGCGGCGCCGGCGGCACTGGCAGAGCATCTGTACGAGGTCTTTATGGAGCATCTCCGCCCACAGGTCAGACGTGTGGCACACGGCAGCTTTGGTGCCAATATGCAGGTCGCACTGTGTAATGACGGACCGTTTACGATATTGCTGGAAGGATAGGTGGACATCATGCAGATCGAACATGAGGAACGCTATGACCAATTTATGGATACTGTCAAGCTCAGCTTGCTGATGTGGCGGAAGGCTGGGAAATTTGACTTTGCGAAGATCGCAGAGAAGCTTGGCAGCTCGGAACGGACTGTCCGCAGACGGTTCCAGTCTCCGGAAACGCTGACACTTGAGGAGCTGTACGCCTGGTGTGAGCTGTATGATAAGGATCCGGTAGAGTTGCTGTGCGTGGCAGTGAAGGAAGCACGGAAAAATACATAAGGCAGGTTCAGCCAAAATGCCCCCCTCAGTTTCCATGAGGGGGCATTTTGGCGTCAATGCCAACAACTTAGGCTTTTTTGTCGGCTTGCGCCGACTTAGGGGGGGCTCCTCGCCCCTCCTAAACCTCCCTCGGCAGGACTATGCAGCCCTGCACCCGCAGTTTTAGGTGATGTTAAGTTGTTGGCATTGTTTGGACGTCAGTCCGGTCTGCACTGCATGATCCCGTCTGCCAGTGCTGCAAAGACCGGTGCGGCGGCGTCATTTCCGTAGCCGCCGTCCTCGGCAAGGACAGTGACGGCGTAGCGTGGCTTGTCGATTGGGAAATAGCCCGTGATCCATCCATGACACAGCTCTGTGCCCGATGCGTCAAATCGCCCGGTCTGCGCCGTGGAGGTCTTGGCGGCGGCAAAAACGGTCTCCGGGACGGCTTTGGAATGGGGATTCTGGTTGACGGCGGCGATCATCAGGGCTTGGAGAAAGGCGGCTTCCCGGTGGTCAATGGGACGTGCGAAACGGGGTGTCGGCGAAACGGGGAGCGTGCTGCCGTCCGTTTCACCGAGGACGAGCCGTGCGATGGGCATTTTGCCGTCGTTTGCGATGCCGCACGTCATTTGTGTGATCTGGAGAGGCGTGGCGGTCAGCTTGCCCTGCCCGAAGCAGAAGTTCGCCATCTCCGCCGGGAGCTGCAAGTCCTCGGCGCTTGGCAGCGTGCCGCTCTGGGAGAGGATGCTTTTCGACAGGACGATCTGCGTCCCAAATCCGAAATTCTGCGCTGTTGTGCGCATTTCCACCGGGTCAAGCCGTGTGCTGAGCTCCACGAAATACGCATTGCACGAGTCGATCATGGCTTGCGTGAGATCCACGACCCCATGCCCACGCCAGTCGTGACAGCGGAATACCTGCCCGGAGATCTCGGTCTTGCCGGTGCATTCCGTGACGAAATGCGTGCGGTGCTGCTCATAGGCTGCCGCACTGGTCACGAGCTTGAAGATGGAGCCGACATTGTAGGGGCACAGACACCGGTTGATGAGCGGTGCATTTTCATCTGACAGCGCCTCACCGAGTCTGTCGGGGTCATAGGCAGGAAAGCTCGCCATTGCCAGGATATCCCCGGTCTGCACGTCCATGACGACAATGGCGCCCTTCTCTAAGGGCTGCGCTTCGCAGAGTGCCTGGATATCGGCATCGAGGGTGGTGACGATACTGCCGTTGGGGCTTTGGGCATCGCTGACGACGCCCGGAATGCCGTTCAGGGCATGACCACGGGCATCGACCGTGTAGGTGATCTGCACCGGGGCAGGCGTGCGGCGCAGGAGCGCATCAAAGTCATTCTGCAAGCCCGTC
>CACXGK010000188.1 GCA_902767115.1 uncultured Ruminococcus sp. | reverse complement strand
CGCAATGCGGAGGAAGCTGCCCTTTGGTCCGACAACCGCCGTGAACGCAAAGAAATGTATTCCCAGATCCTCAAAGGCGATGATTATGCGGCGCTCGTACAGCTCATTTCTTCCCTATATTTCAAGAAACAGGATCAGGAAGCCCAGGGTAAGCGCTTTTCCTCGATGGACGAAAATGCGATGAAAAATGCCGAAACTCTCATGCTGCAGGAGTTCGGCGTGGTGCTCGATATGGAGCCGGACAAGGTTCGGGACTTCATTGACCAGCGTGTGAATTCGTGAATACAGATTCCCCACAAATCCGAAATTCCCGGATTTGTGGGGATTTTTTGTTATTGCAAAAACGCCTCTGGGTCGATATATGCCCCATCCTTGAGCACCTCGAAGTGCAGATGCGATACCTCTCCGCTTTCGGCATCCGCCGTTGCGCCGATCGCACCGATCACGGCTCCGGCTTCCACACTGTCCCCGGCGCTGACCTCCAGTCCGTCATTGAGATTGCAATATCTCGTAATAACGCCATTTTTGTGGTCGATCGTCACACTCACGCCCCAAAGCGCATCATCCTCGATCTGGCTGACAACACCGTCGCTCACCGCATACACTGCATCACCAAGCGATGCCGCAATGTCCAGACCGTTGTGGGTCTGCCAGACACCAGTCGTGGCGGACTTGACCAGCTCGCCGTTGCTGAACGGCTGCAAGATCTCCCCGTCACAGGGCTTGCAGATTTCCGGCATTGGCTCGGTTTCGGGCTGTGTTTCGGCTGTCGTCGTGGCAGGCTCCGTCACGGGCAGGGCAGCTGCCTGGGTCTCTGCGGTGGTCGTAATGCGTTCCGTTGCAGGCTCCGTGGCAGGTCGTGTCGCAAGGGGCTTGTCTTCCGATTTTTGGGGCGGTTCGGTCGCTTTCTGGATGCTCCCGACCGTTGTCTCAAGCTGCACCGTCAGCTCGTTGGCAGTCTGTGTATACGCAAACCAGCACGCTGCGCCGATCATCCCGGCACAGATCAAGGTCACGATCCAGAACCGCAGTGCATAGGACTTTTTCTCTTTCATTGCATAGGATCTCATGGGATCACCTCCGCAGTTAGGATTGTCCGAACCTGCCCGAAATATACAGGTCTTGCAAAAAGTTCCGTAATCGGGTATAATGGATAGTGTGTGAAATCTTAGAACTTTGGAGGTCGCAAAATGCAGAAATTACTGGGCTTTCTTCGCCCCTACCTGAAATATATCATCCTCGGTCCCATTTTCAAGCTGCTCGAAGCGTTGTTCGAGCTCATCGTGCCGGTCGTCATGGCAAAGGTCATTGACAACGGCATTGCGTCCGGCGATGCCGCCTACGTCTGGAAGCTGTGCGGTCTGATTGTTCTGCTCGGCATCTGCGGACTGGGATTTGCGCTGACCTGTCAGTATTTCGCATCGAAATGCGCATTTTCCTTTGGTACCGACCTGCGCAGTGCACTGTTCCGGCACATCCACACGCTCTCGCCGGCGGAGATCGACCGGCTGGGCAGCTCGACCCTCATCAACCGCATCACCAACGACGTGACCGCCTCCCAGCAGGGCGTGAACATGGCGATCCGTCTCGGCACCCGTGCGCCGTTCCTTGTGATTGGTGCGATCGTGATGACACTCCTGATCGACTGGCAGCTCTCACTGATCTTCCTTTTGATTGCGCCGATCCTCGGATTCGTCCTGTACGCTGTCCTGACCCGGACGATTCCGATGTACACCCGCAATCAACAGAAGCTCGACGGCATCACCCGGCACACTGGCGAAAGCCTGGACGGTGTCCGTGTCATTCGTGCTTTCTCGAAGCAGAAGCAGGAAACAGAAGCCTTTGCTGCACAGTGCGGGGAGCTCGAACAAAGCATGATCGCCGCTGGGCGCATTTCCGCCATTCTCAATCCGCTGACCTTTCTGATTATGAACCTTGGCATTGCAGCCGTGCTCTGGTTTGGCGGCTTGCAGATCGATGCCGGGCGGCTTTCGCAGGGCGATCTGACTGCTTTTACCAACTATATGACCCAGATCCTGCTCGCCGGCGTACAGCTTGCCAATCTCATCCAGATCCTGACCAAGGCGCAGGCATCGAGCCTGCGAGTGGCAGAGGTTCTGGATACCCAGCCCTCCATGCAGCAGGGGCAGGCGTCACCCGAAATCAGCTCCGAAGCCATCCGCATGGAGCACGTTTCCTTTACCTATGCCGGCGCCGCACATCCGGCGCTGGAGGATATTTCCTTCACGCTGCAAACCGGGCAGATGCTCGGCATCATCGGCGGTACGGGCTCCGGTAAATCGACCCTTGCCGCCCTCATCCAGCGTAATTACGATGCCACCTCCGGCACCGTGTCCGTCTTTGGCAGAAATGTCCGGGAGTACGACACCCGTGCGCTCAACCGTGTCATTGGTGCAGCACCGCAGAAGGCAGTCCTGTTCACCGGCACCATCGAGGAAAATCTGCGCTGGGCGGATGCCAACGCCAGTGATGCGTCCCTCCGCAATGCGGTTGAGATCGCACAGGCGGCGGAGTTTGTCGATCAGCTTCAGTACGGCTTGAAGACCCACCTCGTCCAGGGCGGCAGAAATCTCTCCGGCGGTCAGAAACAGCGCCTGACCATCGCCCGTGCGCTGGTCGGGGAACCCCGGATGCTCATTCTGGACGACAGCATGAGCGCTCTGGACTATGCGACCGATGCAGCGCTCCGGCAGGCTTTGCACGACCGGTGCAAGGGGCTGACCACTGTTGTGATCTCGCAGCGTGCGACCTCGCTGCGCAGCGCCGACCTCATCCTTGTCCTTGATGATGGCAAGTGCGTCGGGCAGGGGACACATGACGAGCTGCTCGAAACCTGTGATGTCTACCGTGAGATCTACGAATCCCAGAATGCCTGAAAGGAGGCGATACCATGCAAACCATACTCAGACGCATCCTGTCCTACACCAAGCCCTATGCGGTCTTTCTGGTGCTGACCATACTCTGTGCGCTCATCGGGGTATCGCTCTCGCTGGTCGTACCCATTTATATCGGACGAGCTGTCGATCTGGCAGTCCCGGCAGCGGAGACCGGTGAGATCGACCTGTCACAAATCCTGACAGTCGTTATCACGCTTGCGGTCGTTGTGCTCATCAGTACGCTCTTTCAATTCCTGCAAAGCCTGTGCATCAACCGCCTTGCGTTCGGCACCGTCAAGGATCTGCGCACCGAGCTTGAAGCCAAGCTCCAGACCATGCCTATCTCCTATATCGACGGAAATGCCCGTGGTGACCTCATTGCCCGTGTCGTGCCGGATATCGAGATCTTGTCCGACGGACTTTTGCAGGGGTTCTCGCAGCTCTTTACCGGCATCGTGACCATTGTGGGAACGCTGGTGTTCATGCTCCAGATCAATGTCCGCATCGCTTTGCTTGTCGTGCTGCTCACGCCGCTGTCCCTGGTGGTAGCGTCGAAGATCACGCAGGCATCCCACAACGCCTTTACCCGGCAGTCCTCTCTCCGGGGGGAGCTGGGGGCGCTGACGGAGGAACTGGTCGGCGGCGAACGCATCGTCAGAGCCTTTGCCTATGAGGAACGTGCCGAGGAACGCTTCGAGAAGATCAACCACGCACTTGGAGATGCCGGTCAGAAGGCGACCTTCTTTTCCTCTATGTCCAACCCCTCCACCCGTTTTGTCAACGGGCTGATCTATGCCGCTGTCGGCACATTTGGTGCGCTGGGTGCAATCGGTGCCATTCCGTGGATCGGCGTCATGACCATTGGTAATCTCGCAAGCTTTCTGGCGTACTCCAACCAGTACACCAAGCCGTTCAATGAAGTATCCGGCGTCATTGCCGAGCTGCAAAACGCCTTTTCCTGCGCAGGACGAGTCTTTGAGGTGCTCGATGCGCCCTCAGAGCCGGAGGAGGACTGCGCACCGTCCGGGGATGTCCGGGGGGAGATCACCTTCGAGGATGTGTGCTTTTCCTACGTTCCGGAAAAGCCGCTGATACAAGGCTTTTCCATGCACGCAGCACCGGGGCAGCGCATTGCGATCGTTGGCCCCACCGGCTGCGGCAAATCCACCATCATCAACCTCCTGCTGCGCTTTTACGAGATCCAGTCGGGACGCATCTGCATTGACGGCACCTCCACCCGTGAGATGACCCGTGATGACGTGCGCCGGCACTTTGGCATGGTTTTGCAGGAAACGTGGATCTTTACGGGAACGGTGGCGGAAAACATCGCCTACGGCAAGCCCGACGCCACCCGTGAGGAGATCGAACGTGCCGCAAAGGAAGCCCATGCACACAGCTTTATCAAGCGCCTGCCGCAGGGATATGATACCGTGATCTCGGACACGTCGGGACTCTCACAGGGACAAAAGCAGCTTTTGTGCATTGCCCGTATCATGCTTACCGATCCGCCCATGCTGATCCTGGACGAAGCGACAAGCTCCATCGATCTGCGCACCGAGCACCGCATCCAGCGTGCATTTGAGAAGCTCATGCGTGGCAAGACGAGCTTTATCATTGCGCACCGTCTGTCCACCATCCGTTCGGCAGATCTGATCCTTGTCATGCGGGACGGCAATATCATCGAGCAGGGCAATCACGAAGCCCTCATGCAGCAAAACGGCTTCTATGCGAAGCTCTACCATTCCCAGGGGAGGTAAGCACCATGCAGACCAAATTGAAGGAAACCGCAGCCAGGCTGCAAAAGAATCTCAACGCCGCCATCCTCGGCAAGGAGGATGCCATCGAGCTGGTCGCTGCCGCCTTTCTGTGCGGCGGCCATGTGCTGCTCGACGACGTACCGGGTACCGGAAAGACGACGCTTGCCCGGAGTTTAGCGGCATCGGTCGGGGAGGAAAGCAGCCGTATCCAGTTCACGCCGGATCTGCTGCCGTCGGACGTGACCGGACTGCGCTGGTACAACCAGAAAACGCAGGATTTCTCGTTCCGCAGAGGACCGGTCTTTACCGGCATATTGCTGGCGGACGAGATCAACCGTGGCACGCCCCGTGTGCAGTCGGCACTGCTCGAATGCATGGCGGAGCGTCAGGTTACGATCGACGGCGAGAGCTATCCGCTGCGTGACACGTTTTTCGTCATTGCCACGCAGAATCCCGTGGAAACAGCCGGCACGTATCCGCTGCCGGAGGCGCAGCTTGACCGTTTCCTCATCTGCCTGCGTCCCGGACGCCCGTCAAAGGCGGATGAGCGCCGGATTTTGTACGGGGAGCACCGCCACAGCACAGAGCAGGTCTGTGATGGGCAGGACGTCCTTGCTGCCCGTGAGGAGATCGGGCAGATCCGTGTCAGTGAGCCGATCGTAAGCTATCTGCTTTCCATCGCAGAGGCGACCCGGCAGGACAACGGCATTCAGCTCGGACTCTCGACCAGAGGACTGCTCGGCTTGCAGCAATGCGCCAGAGCGCTTGCCGGCATCCGTGGCAGGGACTTTGTCATCCCGGAGGACGTCCAGACTGCCGCAGCCGCTGTGATACCGCACAGACTGTTGCTGCGCAGCGGTGCCTTGCAGCCGCTGGAAGCACGGCGTGAGGCGGTACAGCGCATTCTGGGAAGTGTGCCGGTGCCGACAGAGCAATGTTAGGGCTGCTGCTGCTCCTGGGGCTGTTTGTGGCGATGTACGCAGCACAGGCAATGCTCTACACCCGTTACGGGATGCGGCGTCTGTCCTATCGCTGCCGCTTTGACCGTACGGAGGTGGAGGAGGGCGAGGAGCTATGCCTGATCGAGGAGATCGAAAACAGCGGCTTTTTGCCGATGCCATGGGTCAAATCGGAGTACTCTGTCTCCCGGCATCTGGACTTTGCCGGGACGCATTCGGTCGTGACGGGGGATACCCGGTTTGTGTCGAGCCTGTTCTTTCTGCGCAGTCACACACGCATCTGCCGCCAGTGGAAGGTGCGTGCCATGCAGCGTGGGGAATACCGTGTCCGGCAGGTACTTCTGGTATCCTCTGACCTGCTGGGTGCTGTGCGTGATTCACGGGCGGCGGAGGATTTAGGGGGCGTTCTCACCGTCCTGCCAAAGCCCTTTGCAGACCTGCCCACGCTGCCGCCGGTGCAAAGCCGGACAATGGGAGAGCTCCCGGCAGCAAGGTCACTTCTGACCGACCCTCTGACCGTTGCGGACATTCGTCCCTACACGGGCTGTGAACCGCTGCGGCGGCTCGACTGGAATGCACTTGCACGCACAGGCGAGCTGTTAGTCCGTACAGAGGAGCCGGTGCAGGAGCAAAGGCTCTGTGTGCTGTTTACGGCGCAGCACAGTGAATACGGCAAGCGCTTTATCAGCCGGGAGGTCTGTGAGCATACCATTCGTGTGACGGCGGCGGTGTGTCAGTATTTTACAAGCCGTGGAGAGCCTTTTTCGCTGCAAAGCAACTGCACGGTGCATGGCGATGCGCTCAGCATCCCGGAGGGCTGCACGGCAGACCGGTATCACAGCATCCTGCGGCAGCTTGCGGCACTGGAGCTGGAGCCGGAACAGAATCTCCGGCAGGCAGCCCCGACCGGGGAGCAGGTGCGGCTTTTGCTGATCGCACCGTATCTGTCGGAGGACGTCCGCCGGCTGATGAAAGCCCACCCGGATGCCACACTGCTCCTGACTGCACCGGGGGAAACGGGAGATATCCCGTTCCTGCCGGTCTATGCGGAGAAATAGGAGGGACTTATGACCGAACGACTGCGGCTCCCGGCAATGCTGACGCTGTGTCTGGGGAGCTTTCCGATCTGGCACTGGCTCTGCGGCGGACAGGGCTTGCCGGGACGGGTGAAATTTGGCTGTCTTACGGCGGCACTGCTGCTGTGTGCCGGGGCATATCTGCACCATCGTCTGGATGCGCCGCTGCGAGCAAGGTCGCTGCTGCTGGCAGGACTTGCCGCAAGGGGCGTGGCGGTACTTGCCGGCGTGGGCGGCGGACTTTTGCTGCACCTGTGGATGTCGCTTGCAGGCGCTGTGACGGCAGGCATTTTGTTTTATGTGCTCTACGTGATCTTCTGGCAGATCAGCCGTCTGCCGGTGCAAAGTCTTCTGTCCGTGTACAGCTTTGTGCTGATCGGGACGGTGGGATTCATCGGGCAGATCCTGTGCTTTCTGCAAAACCGCACGTCCCTTGGAGCCGTGTGTCTCTGGATGCTGGCGGCGACGGCAATGCTGTTTGTCCTCCTGCGCAACCTCCATATGCTTCTGGAGACCGGCGCCGGACGGGATATGCCGCAGGGGTACTTCACGCACAATCTGCTGCTGATCGGCGGATTTCTGCTGCCGGGGGTCGTGCTGATGGCGACGGGCGGGATGCTGCTGGAGCGCTTCCGACGGTTTCTGGCGTGGTTCTGGGAAAAGCTCGTGTGGCTCATTCGTTCCGTGGCGGTGCTCATGATCGGTGAGGACCTGATCGGGGAGCCGATGGAGAAAATGGAGCAGCACCCGGCAGAACTGACCGCTTCCCCGTGGATCGGGGCGGTCATCACGCTGGTCGTGACCGGGGTGGTGCTGTTTATGCTGGTGCGGTTCCGGGCGGAGCTGTGGGATTTCCTGTGCCAGTGCGTGGAGGACTTGCTCGGAACGCTCCGCCGCCTTGCCAGACGCCGTGAACCGGCGGTGACGGTGCAGGTCTGTGAGGAATACACCGACCGTTCGGAGCTGCTCGAAACCACGCATTCGCACCGTCCGACCAAGGCGGCAAGCTACCGTGCGGCACTCCGGCAGTACCGCCGGGAACGTGACCCGGCGCAGCGCTACCGGAAGGGCTATGCGCTCTGGATGCGGCGTTTGCAGATGTGGGAGGCGCAGCTTTCGGCGCAGGACACGCCGCAGACCATTCTGGAGCGCTCCTCCGGTATCCCGGAGCCGGCACTCACCGGCAGGATCACGGAGGTGTACTACAAAGTCCGCTACGGCGGCTATGCGCCGACCCTGGAGGAGCTGTCGGAGATGGACAGGCTTGTCCGGTTGCTGAAATGAATTATGATTGACAGAGCCTCTGGCGGTATGCTATCATGAGGTATCAAGAACTGCATTTTGCTTGCAGAAAGGAGCTTTTTTATGAAACGAAGAAACAGACTGACCGCTGTCCTGACGGCAGGCGTGATGAGCGTGCTGTGTGCGGTGCCGGTGCCGGCGCAGGCGGACGAGGAGGTTGTGATCGATGGGATCACGTATTATGTACGGTCTAATTATGCGAGTGTCGAAAAATGTGACCCCTCGGTCACAAATGCTGTCATTCAAAGTACGGTGAATGGGATACCGGTGACTTTTATTGGGTATGAAGCCTTTAAGAACTACACCAGCCTGACCACTGTCACTATCCCAGACAACGTGGAAACTATCTATAACCATGCCTTTTATGGCTGCACCAGCCTGACCGCTATCACCATTCCGGAGGGATGTGTAATTAACCACGATGCGTTTCTTAGATGTTTCGCTCTGCAAACTGTGACCTCCTCCGGCGATCATCCCTATTATTTCAAGGATCATGCGATCTATCGGGACAACTGTCTGTACAATTATGTCGGTAGTGCGGACATAACCGAATATACTGTCCCTGCTGATACGGCGTATTTGGGGAGATATGCTTTTGATAATCCCGGTGCACTGACCGACCTCACCATTCTGAATCCCGACTGTTATATTCCGGATAGTGATATGTATTGTTGTATTGCCGGCAATGTCACCATCCACGGCTACGACGACTCCACCGCCTACCGCTATGCAATGGTAAACGGCAACAAATTCGTCTCCCTCGGCAAATCCATGACCACCCCCTCGACCCCCACGGGCAGCACCGGCTATGCCCCGGCTGACCTCGACGGCAACGGCGCCATCAATGCCGCCGATGCAGCGTCCATCCTCCTGTACGCCGCCTATGTCGGCGCAGGCGGCACGGACGATATCATGACCTTCCTCGCAGGAAGATAAGCATTCCCTAAGGCACCACCGCACAAAGACCGCCTTCCGGCTCAGTACGCCATCTATGCCCCATCTTTTCCGTCATCTTGCACAACTCCTCCTTGCGATACATACAGTATCGCTGCGTCGTCATTGTACAACCTGCCGAAAAATCTGCGGCACATCTGACGCACTGTCCTTTGTGCGGTGTTGCCCTAAAAAAACACTTGCCTTTTTCCGAAAAGTATGGTACAATAGAATAGAACACGTCCGCCCCGATGATGGGACGGAAATGAACGATAAAGGAGAATTACACTATGTCTGTTTTCCGTGTCTATGTTGAGAAGAAGCCTGCCTACGCTGTTGAGGCGCAGTCCGTCCTCAGCGATATCAAGACCGCCCTGCGGCTCGATGTCACGGGCGTCCGCATCCTGAACCGCTATGATGCTGACCGCCTGCCGGAGGAGGACTTCCAGGCTGCCGTTCCGACCGTCTTTTCGGAGCCGGCTGTCGATGAGGTCTACAATACCCTCCCGGTATTGCAGCCGAAGGACAGAATGTTTGCGGTGGAGTATCTGCCGGGTCAGTTTGACCAGAGAGCCGATTCCTGCGAGCAGTGCATCTCGCTTCTGACCAAGAAGGAGCGCTGCCGTGTCCGCAATGCACGTATTTACATCATTTCCGGCAATATTTCCGATGCGCAGTTCGATGCCATCAAGAAGTACCTCATCAACCCCGTAGAGTCCCGTGAGGCTACTCTGGACACCTACGATACCCTCGATACCAATTACGATATCCCGACCACTGTGGAGACCCTCGAAGGCTTTATCCGCCTGAATGAGGCTGGACTCAACGCCTTCCTCAAGGAGTTCGGTCTGGCAATGGATCTGGACGACATCAAGTTCTGCCAGGACTACTTCCGCAATACCGAGAAGCGTGACCCCACCATCACCGAGATCCGCATGATCGACACCTACTGGTCGGATCACTGCCGTCATACCACCTTCCTGACGAATATCCAGAATGTGGATATCCCGACCGATTACATCCGCCGCACCTATGACCAGTACCTTGCTGACCGCAAGGCGCTTGGACGTGAGGAAAAGCCGCTGACCCTCATGGATCTCGCCACGATGGGCGCCCGTGTCCTCAAGGCAAAGGGTCTGCTGAATGACCTCGATGAGAGCGAGGAGATCAACGCCTGCTCCGTCAAGATCAAGGCGAATATCGACGGCGAGGAAGCTGACTGGATCCTCATGTTCAAGAACGAGACACACAACCACCCGACCGAGATCGAGCCCTTCGGCGGCGCTGCGACCTGTCTGGGCGGTGCGATCCGTGACCCGCTGTCGGGACGTTCCTATGTATACCAGGCAATGCGTGTGACCGGTGCGGCAAATCCGCTGGTTCCGGTCGAGGATACCATCCAGGGCAAGCTGCCGCAGCGTAAGATCACGGTGGGCGCTGCCAACGGCTACAGCTCCTACGGCAACCAGATCGGTCTGGCGACCGGCCATGTCGCAGAGGTCTATCATCCCGGCTATATGGCAAAGCGTATGGAGATCGGCGCCGTTGTCGGTGCGGCTCCTGCATCCAATATCCGCAGAGAAGCACCGGTTCCGGGCGATGTTGTCATTTTGCTCGGCGGCAAGACCGGACGTGACGGCTGCGGCGGTGCGACCGGTTCCTCCAAGTCCCACACCCTCGAATCGCTCGAATCCTGCGGCGCAGAGGTGCAGAAGGGCAACCCGGCTGAGGAGCGCAAGCTCCAGAGATTGTTCCGCAATCCGGAAGTCACCAGAATGATCAAGCGCTGCAACGACTTCGGTGCAGGCGGTGTTTCCGTTGCCATCGGTGAGCTGACAGACGGTCTGGTGATCGACCTCGGCGCTGTTCCGAAGAAGTATGACGGTCTGGATGGCACGGAAATTGCAATTTCCGAGTCCCAGGAGCGTATGGCAGTCGTTGTGGCTGCGGAGGACGCTGAGAAGTTCATCGCCGAAGCCGGCAAGGAGAACCTCCAGGCAACCAAGGTCGCAGACGTTGTGGCAGAGCCTCGCCTGAAGATGGAATGGAACGGCAATACCATCGTTGACCTGTCCCGTGAGTTCCTCAATTCCAACGGTGCGACCAAGTTTACGGATATTGCCATTGAAGAACCGAAGGATTCCACTGTTGAGGTGCCCTCCGACTCTCCGGAGAGCTGGCAGGATATGATGGCAGACCTCAACGTTTGCTCGCAGAAGGGGCTGGTCGAGAAGTTCGACTCCACCATCGGCGCAGGCACCGTCCTGATGCCCTACGGCGGCGCATACCAGATGACGCCTTCCCAGGCGATGGCTGCCAAGCTCCCCGTCCTCACGGGCGAGACAGATACCTGCTCTCTCATGGGTTGGGGCTATAACCCGATCGAGAGCGTCAGATCGCCGTACCATGGCGCAATGCTCGCAGTTGTTGAGTCCATTGCCAAGGTCATTGCAGCAGGCGGTAAGCGTTCCCACTGCTGGCTGACATTCCAGGAATATTTCGAGAGAACACAGAACGATCCCAAGCGCTGGGGCAAGCCGATGGCGGCGCTCCTTGGTGCATACAAGGCACAGCTTGAGCTGAGCTGCGGCTCCATCGGCGGCAAGGACTCCATGTCCGGTACCTTCGAGCATATCGACGTGCCGCCGACGCTCGTTTCCTTCGCTGTTTCGACCGCAAGCGCAGGCAAGGTCGTTTCCACAGAATTCAAGTCTGCCGGCGACAAGGTCATCCTTCTGAGCCCTGAGTATGACGGCAACGGTCTGCCGAATTTCGACAGCCTGCGTGATACCTTCAATCAGATGGAGAAGATCATCGCTGACGGCAGAGCCAAGGCAGTCTGGGCAGTCGGCTATGCCGGCGTTGCTGAGGGCATTGCCAAGATGTGCATGGGTAACAGACTGGGCTTCACCTTCTCCGGTCAGCTCTCTCCGAGAACCCTCTTTATGCCGTGCTATGGCTCCTTTATCGTGGAGCTCGACGGTGAGGCTGAGATCGACGAGCAGGTGATCGGTTCCACCATCGATGAGTACAAGATCTACACCCTCGACTACTCCGTATCCCTCGAATCTCTCCAGAGAACCTGGGAGGAGAAGCTCGAAAGCGTATTCCCGTGCCGTATCAAGACCACCGACGAGACACCGCAGACCTACCACTTCACGGCTGAGAAGCGTCCGGCGCCGACCATCCATGTGGCACGTCCCCGTGTCCTCATCCCGGTATTCCCCGGCACCAACTGCGAGTACGATTCCGCAAGAGCCTTCGAGAAGGCAGGCGCAGTTGCCGAGACACTTGTCATCCGCAACCTGTCTGCAAACGACATCGCAGAGTCCGTTAAGGCAATTGCCGAGAAGATCGGTCAGGCACAGATCATCATGATCCCCGGCGGTTTCTCCGGCGGTGACGAACCGGAGGGCTCCGGTAAGTTCATTACCGCATTCTTCCGCAACCCGGAGGTCAAGGAAGCGGTTCACACCTTCCTGAACACCCGTGACGGTCTGATGCTCGGCATCTGCAACGGCTTCCAGGCGCTCATCAAGCTTGGACTTGTGCCGTTCGGCGAGATCGTGGAGATGACCGACGAGTCCCCGACACTGACCTTCAATACCATCGCACGCCACCAGAGCATGATGGTCAACACCCGCATCGCATCCAACAAGTCCCCGTGGCTGGCTGACGCAAATGTCGGCGACATCCACTCCATTGCAATCTCTCACGGTGAGGGCAGATTCGTTGCACCGCCGAGCCTGATCCAGCGCCTTGCCGGCAATGGTCAGATCGCAACGCAGTACGTGGATCTCACCGGCAAGCCTTCCATGGATATCCGCTACAACCCGAATACCTCCATGTGTGCGATCGAGGGTATCACATCTCCCGACGGCAGAGTCCTCGGCAAGATGGGTCACTCCGAGCGTAAGGGTACCGACATCTGCAAGAATGTCCCCGGCGCAAAGGATCAGCACATCTTCGAGAACGGCGTGAAGTATTTCCTGTAATCGAAAATCAACAGCACCCCTTGACCATTGGCGTCAAGGGGTGCTCAGTCTGTCAAAAAACATTCATGAAAGTGTGAAGCAAACGTAAAAGTTTTTGGTCCAGCTTTTTTCAAAAAGCTGGTCAGGTCCAGGGCTGAAAGCCCTGGTCGCCGTCCGCAGACGG
>CACXGK010000187.1 GCA_902767115.1 uncultured Ruminococcus sp. | reverse complement strand
GGCAAGAAGCTGGAGCAGAAGAAGTTCTACTGGCACACCGGCTGGATCGGCGGCATCAAGGAGATCTCCTACAAGAAGCTCATGGCAGAGCGTCCGGAGAGAGCAATGACCATTGCTGTTACCGGCATGATCCCGCACAACGCACAGGGTGCTCAGCAGCTCAAGAGACTGCGTACTTTCAAGGGCGCAGATCACAAGCACGCTGCACAGAAGCCTGAAGTTTACGAGTTTTAATTAAGGAGGCTTGAATTATGTACGAACCTAAGGTAGCTTACCACTATGGTACTGGCAGAAGAAAGCATTCCGTTTCCCGTGTTCGTCTGGTTCCGGGCAATGGCAACATCACCATCAACGGCAGAGGCATTGATGATTACTTTGGTCTTGAGACTCTCAAGCTCATCGTTCGTCAGCCGCTGGCACTGACTGATACCCTCGAAAAGTTCGACGTGATCTGCACTGTAGAGGGCGGCGGCGTAACCGGTCAGGCTGGTGCGATCCGTCACGGTATCTCCCGTGCCCTGCTCCAGTATGACGCAGAGCTCCGTCCGGCACTTAAGGCTGCTGGTTTCCTCACTCGTGACCCGAGAATGAAGGAAAGAAAGAAGTACGGTCTCAAGGCTGCTCGTCGTGCTCCGCAGTTCAGCAAGAGATAATTTTATCCCTGTTGGGAAACTTCAATATCACATATCTGAGGCATTCATCATTTGGTGGATGCCTTGTTTTTATACTACGCGCTATTGCAAATCGGAATAACGATTTGCAATCCGCCGTCTTTGACGGCGGGCGGCGCATAGCGCTCCGTTTATACGCCCTCTGTCAAAGCCACATAGTGGCTTTGACGGCTGCTGCGCAGCCTGCAAAGCACAACATTGTTGTGCTTTGCAATAGAGGGCAGTATATCACCGTACTGGGCAGAGGCATGAACCGCCTCAAGCTGGTGCTTGCCAAGATGCTGGATACTGTCATCCTGACAGTGCTTCTGTTCCTGCTGCTGGAAATCGCAGGGGACATGACAAGCATTCTCATGGCTGCGCAAATGGATACCTATGAAACGGGACTTTACGTCTTTTCGCTGTGCCGTGACGCCGTAGAAACGCTCATTTCGATCTCCCTTGCGTCTGTTTTTATCTACATCACGGAAAAGATACCTGTTTCCATCGTCGTGCTGATGATTCTGAAGCTTGTCAGTATGCTCGTGGATCTGCTCAGCGGCGCTGCAAAAGACAACGTTGAAAAGCTGTATTTTACAGAGATCCTCCGCAATGCATGGACAGAGCTCGTCCTTGGTGCTATCGGAAAATCGATCATCACAATGATTCTCTGCCTGCTTTGCTACCTGGCGGTCTGCGTCACCGCTATCCATTTCACCTTCGGGAAGAAGGAGCTTAGTTTCTGATTGGAAACAAACGACAAGATTTACAGACAGGTGAGTATCTGTCTGTTTCTTTTGCATCATTCGCAAAAAATCCGCCTGCGCACACAAAGCAGACGGATTTCTTTTTTTGTCTTGCCAGGTTTCCCTTGACGTCCCCTCTCAGCCCTCTTTCCACTCCCGAATGACACGGGTCAGGCGGCGGTCGATGTCCTTGCGGGTCTCCTCGCACTGGTCGGGGTGCTCCTTTGCCGATCTGAACAGCAGACCCATAACAAATTTCAAACCGACCGGGAGCGCAATGCGCAGCATACTTTCCGGCAGTACAAAATGCGTTCCGTATGTGTAGGCGACTGCCTCATATTCACACAAATGCGGACGGCTTTTCAGGCGTTCATCCATGCGGCGGACGTACTTGCCAGCCTCCCAGAGAGCGTCGTCATCGGCGCCGATGAGGATGAGCTTGCCGTGGATCTGTTCGATCTTGATCATTTCCTCCTCCGGATGCTCCCGGACTGCCTCGGAATCGTGGAACACCGTGGTGGAACGGATGAAGTCACCAGAGCCCTTGGTCGCCTTCCGGATCTCCTGCCAGTACCTCGGATGCTGGTACACGAACGGCATATACGGCAGCGGTTTCCCCTGCCACGAAAGCGTGGACGCTCCCTCGATCGGCCACTCATGGCAGCCGTCCCGTTTGCCCTGCCGGAACCCCTGCCAGATGTAATCGCTCGCCGTCAGCCCGAACGTCAGCGTGATATCCGGAAAATAGGAAGCCGCAGTCAGCGTATGCATACCGGCGGTAGACATTCCCATAATGCCTATCTTGCGGTTGCCGTGCGCCTTGAGCCATTGGATGGCTGTCTGGATGCGTTCAAGCGGACAATTCACATGGCTATAGTCCTTTTTTGCCGGCGACATGGCAAGCAGGCTCACGCCCTGCCTATGCAGCCACTTTGCACCGATCTTCGGCATAAAATCATTCGGGTCATCCCCCAGCAGACCGATCATCACACAGTCTGACGAAACCGGTGCCTCATAATAGGTGCCAAAAAATCCATCCTGTTCGATACTGAATCGTTGTTTTTTCATCGTGTGCCTGCCTCCCTGGTCAGCGGTATGTTTTCGTATGCGTATGCTAACTAAAGACATTATACCACATTTCTTTCGATTTTGCAACTACCGGACAGATTTCCGGCATATTGGATGTTTTTGACGTTGATGATACGCAAAAGCACCGCCCTTTTACCCCTAAGGCGGTGCTTCTACGGATGAATAGAAAAGAAAGGAACTATCTTGGTGAAAACATATCAACTATATACTGCCCTCTGTTGCAAAGCACAACACGTTGTGCTTTGCAGTCAGCGCAAGCCGCCAAAGCCACATAGTGGCTTTGGCAGAGG
>CACXGK010000186.1 GCA_902767115.1 uncultured Ruminococcus sp. | reverse complement strand
GGACGGCGACCAGGGCTTTCAGCCCTGGACCTGACCAGCTTTTTGAAAAAAGCTGGACCAAAAACTTTTACGTTTGCTTCACGCTTTTAAGAATGTTTTTTTGACAGACTGATATCCCGGAAGCAGAATGTAACTGCTTCCGGGATATTTGTTTTTTTAATGTGATTTTGCAAGGATCAGATCCCAGTCTGCCTTGCCCTGGGCGCCTTCCATGGCGGCGTAAAGGAGTATGTTGGCGGCATCCTCGGCGTTGATTTTACCGTTCCGGTCGGTGTCGGAAAGCCGCAGACTCAGGTCGCAAAGCGCCGGGTCGCTGCCGGAATACGGCGTGATGCCGGTCTCACCGGCACCCTGTGCGGCAGCGTAGATCAGAACATCCGCTGCATCCTCGGCGGAGACCTTGCCGGTGAGATTGGCATCACCGGGCAAGCCGTCATAGGTACGGGACAGCTCGATGGTGCGGCGGATGGACGTGCCGTCCGGCTGCTTTTCCACAAAGCTTGCTGTGACGATGCTCATGGAATACGGCAGACCGGATTCGAGCGGATGTACGACATTGGTTTCCATTTCGACATCGCCGATGGTCTCCCATGCCCCGGCGGAGCCGTCCGCATAAACCGCCCTGCGCTCCACCGTTCCCGTGACCGCATCCGTGGGGTCAAGTGCAAGGTTCTGTGTGCGGTACTCGTAGGAAACGATCCTGCGGTCAGGGGTGGTGACAGTTGTGGTTTCAGTTGTGGGACGCTGGGTGGTGAGACTTGTGGAGGAGGGAACAGTCTGGCGTGCTGTGGTGGCTGCGGAGGTCGTGGGAGTGGAATGCGTGGTGTGGGTTTCGGAGCTGGGGAGCGTGGTGGTTGAGGTCACAGAGGTGACTGCTTGCTTTCTGGTGGTGGATGTTGTGGATGTGGTCGGTAAGGTGGTTGTTGTGCGGCGGCTTGTCGTGGAGGTTGTATTGCTGACCGTTTTACGGCTCGTTGCAGTCGCAGGCTTGGTGGTCTGCAAGGTCGAGGTGGTCGCTGCGGTCGTGATGGTACGCTTGGCGGTCGTAACGGTGCCCGAAGTCTGGGGCTTGGTTGTCACGACCGATGTGGTAGAAGTTGTGAAAGTCGTGGAGCTGGTGGAATGCCGGGGCTTCTGTGTGGATGTTGTCCGGGAGGTCGAGGCAGCGGTTGTGGAAGATGCCGCCGATGCGGAGGTCGTTTGTTTTGTGGTGATCGAGGTTTGCGAGGTTCTGGATGTGGAAGAAACGGTGGTCATGCTCGTGGAAGCGGCGGTCAGGCTTGTGGTGGCAGTCGGCAGCGTCGTGTAATTCACAGTGGAGGTCGTGGTTGTGGTCGGCTTGCTTTGGGTCGATGCAGAGGTCGGCTTTGTTGTGAGGGTATCCGGCTTATGGTTCGGATTTGTGGTGGAGGTGGACGTTGCTCTTTTCACTGTGGATTCCGTTGATTTTGTGGAAACGGACGTGACCTTTGATGGAACTGCTGAGGTCGTGGGGGTCGTTGCGGTAGAAATCACAGGCTTGGCTGAGGTCGCCTTGCTGGTGGCGGTCGGACGTTTGGTGGGTAACGTGGTGCTGGTCGAAGTGGTGGATGTTAAGGCTGTTTTGGAATGCAAGGGGCTTGTGGACGTGCTCGTGGAGGCTGCATATTTTGTGGTAGTCGGAGTGTTTGCGGATGTTGAAGTGCTCGTGGAAGTTGAATTTCTTGTGGAAGTGGAAGCTTTTGTGGAAGTTGAAGTACTTGTGGAAGTCGAATTTCTTGTGGAAGTGGAAGCTTTTGTTGAAGTTGAAGTACTCGTGGAAGTCGAATTTCTTGTGGAAGTGGAAGCTTTTGTGGAAGTTGAAGTACTTGTAGAAGCCGAAGTGCTCGTGGAAGTTGAATTTCTTGTGGAAGTCGAAGTGCTCGTAGAAGTCGAAGTGCTCGTAGAAGTTGAAGTGCTCGTCGAAGTCGATGTGCTTGTCGAAGTTGAAGTACTCGTCGAAGTCGATGTGCTTGTCGAAGTTGAAGTACTCGTCGAAGTCGAGGTACTTGTAGAAGTCGAGGTGCTTGTGGAGGTCGAAGTACTCGTGGAAGTCGAAGTACTCGTGGAAGTCGAAGTACTCGTAGAAGTTGACGTACTTGTGGAGGTCGAAGTACTCGTAGAAGTTGACGTACTTGTGAAGGTCGAAGTACTTGTCGAAGTCGAAGTACTTGTGGAGGTCGAAGTACTCGTGGAAGTCGAGGTGCTTGTCGAAGTATACAGCGGCGTAGTGGTCGTGATGGCGTTGATGCGGAAGCGTCTGGTGATGCTGCCGGTGTAGTTGTTCTTGAACACGACGGTCACATAGGCGTCACCAGGCTCGATGTTCTGCGAATATTCCACCGCAAAGTCCGTCCCCTCCGTGAGCTGCACCCCGTCAAGCTCGACGGTAACTGCCGGGCGTTTGGGGGTGCCGTCTGCTGTGAAGGTTTCGGGTTCCAGGGTGACATGGGCGTTGGAAGCGTCCTTGGGGTCAATGATGATCTGGTCGAAACCGGTCTGATCCTGATAATTCTCTGCACTCACGCAATAGTAAACCGTGTAATGCCCTGCATCCCGGTAGGAAGGCGATTTGGTCAGACCGGCATTTTTCAGCGCTTCTGCCGGGATATTTTCCACGGCATAATACACGACCGCATCCGCAGCGTCCGGTTCAACGGTAATGCTGTGGAAATGTCCGTCATACGTCCCGTTATAGCCAGTGACGGCAGGGTGCTGTAATGCAGGAGAAATGCCCCATGTATAGCGCTTGCTGCCGGACAACTCGTAATTCCCGGCGTCGCTGCCGGCAAGGGAAGCGGCTGCGGTGTAGCTGCCAACGGCTTTGGCGGTATTTCCGGACATCTGGACAAAAATATCGTCACCCGGAATGACACCCTGCAAATCGGCAGTCACAGACTGCATCTTGCCGTTATACACAAGATTGCCGCTGCTCCAGTCGAGCGTGAGCTGCTTGGGGGTAATTTGAAATTCCGTGGTGAGCGTTTCTGGTTGGTATGGTGCATTGCCGGGGATCTGTGCCTGGAGCGTGTAGCTCCCGACCTCTGTGGGAACGTCTGTCGAATAGGCGGAATCGTCAGCATCCAAGGGCTTATAGGCAAAAATAACGGCAGCGGCTCCAACCGCTGCTGGATACTGAGGATCTGTCGATGTGATAAGCGGTTTGGGAGGTTCGCTGCCGTATGTCCAATCGGCAATAGAGAGTGTAGGATGCGGAGAAGGTGCGGTGACAGTCAGTTTGGCGTCATTTATTATGGTGATGGTGTAATTTTCAGCCCACCCATCACTTGTCATTGTGATATTGTAGGTATCGCCAGCCTGGGAATTGCTGCTGTATCCGGAAGTGAAAACGGGAAGGATCAATTTGCCGTCGGCAATGAGGGTATCGGCATCCTCGCCGTTGACCAGCCCTTCGATCGTGACGGGATAGGAGGACGGGATCGTGCTGCCGCTGGGGATCTCGATGTCCTGGACGGTGATGGTGAGGGGAGCTTGTTTGATGGTGAGCGTGTTATAGGCAGTTGCGTCGCCCCTTGTCAAGGAAACCGTATAGCTTCCGGCAGCGATGGGATCTGATATACCATGTGTGCTGTGCGTATAGACGAGATCGCTCTCAGAAACAGGCTGGTCTGTAAGAGCATTGAACTTGTCTATGCTGCCGCTAAGGGAAGCAGGATGCAAAGTACCATCGTATGTCACCTTTGAAGGAACTTCAATGGATACGTTTTTGCTGGCAGTAGTGCCTTTGAAAACCGCTAACAATTTGCCGTCCGCACTGTACGTGATGCTTTCATCAGCCGCCCCGGCTGTTCCGGATACCAGCATCGTGACGGTACATACCACGGCGGATGCGAGCGCAGATAGTCGCTTGAAAATAGCTATCGTGGACATAATGTCCTCCTTAATAAAGTATGATCTGTCATTGACAGGATGTCGGATCGACACCGTTGCTTATTATAGCATAGACAGATAGCGCCTGTCAATCATTTAACTTAAAAAAGGGCATAAAAAAATTGCGTTCCAGGGGGGGAGATCGGAACGCAATTTTTTATGCGCGGCAGTGCGCTGGAGCGGGTGATGGGAATCGAACCCACGTAACCAGCTTGGAAGGCTGGAATTCTACCATTGAACTACACCCGCAGTTCTCACAACAGATATTATTATAGCACAAGTCCTGCGGTTTGTCAAGAGGTAAGCCGGGATTTTTTCAAAAATGATTTCGGCATAGGGGACAGTTGCAGCACGGTGCGGCAGGTGCTGCGTTTCGTATAAAACGTTCAATTCTGCTGCTGATGCGTGGAACTCTTGCTATAATTTGGCTAAAAATGAGATTGCAACACGGGGCTTGCCCTTCTGATTTCGCTCTTATTTTTGATGAAAGTTTACAAAATCCGGGAGAATTGACTTGACTTTTATGAGAAAAATCGCTATAATGAAAAGTGATAGGCTTTTCCGGTGCATTCCGGATCAGAACGTTTCCGTTGTCAGGCAGGTGAACCAAGGATGCTCAGTGAATTGACAGATATCGCAGAATTCGATCATGCGCTCCTGATGCAGATGCCGTTGTGGGTCTCTGTGCCGCTGCTGTGTGTCTGGCTGCTGCCTTTGGTGCTCTGCCTGCACTTCGACCGCAGGGCGCTGATCTCGCCCCTTGTCCGCAGCCGCAATACCATCCACACCGCCTTCTGGCTGACCGTGATCCTGATGGTGCCGGTCTTTGGGTCGGTGCTGTATCTGGCAGGCTCCGTGCTCCCGGCGGTGCTTCACAAAAGGCGCACCGGTTCCGACAGCGTTCCCGGAACGTTTCCTTTGCGGCGCCGGCAGCTCCTGACGCTCTGCATGGCAGGCGCAGCGGCGTGCGTGCTGGCAGTCGTGACGCCCATTCTGGCGGCGAAGGAGCCATTCTCCGGCATCAGCCATATCCTGACGCAGAACTGGGTCTTTGAGATCACATTCCTGTGCTTTACCTATCTGCTGCTGACCGACTGGATCTGGAGCGTGCGGCGGCCTGCCCTGTATCTGTACTTCACACCGGAACAGACAGCGCCCGTCAGCAAGGGAACACTGTTTGGCGTGCCCTATCTGCGTGAGGAGGGCACCCGCATCACAGCACCGGCGATCCTGCGTGAGGAAGCTGTCCGTGCCCGGCAGACTGCGAATCTGCTGTTCCGGCATCATGTGTACGGCGCTGAAATGGTCGGACGCAAGGACAATATCGAGTCAGACGGCAGAAAATACCGCTGTCAGGTGCTCGGCATCCGGGGGCATTGGCTGGAAAGTACGCCGGATTTTATGGAAATGCGCTACATCGGCAAAGGCATCACACGCTGCCGGGTCTGCATCTGGGATGCGGACGGGGATGACCGGAAATGCACAGAGAAGGTGCTCTACCGTGCAGTTCCGGAATGTACCGGGTGGCTGATCCGTGCAGGGATCCTGCTGACTGTGCAGATGGGGATGGGCTCTGTATGGGCTTGCACGCTGCACAGGACGGTGATGGAGCTGTTTGCACGCATCGGGTGATGCGTACAGATGGACATGATACAATATAATGTAAGGAGATACACTTCATGAGAGTAGGAATTGATCTCGGCACAACCAATACTGTTGTGAGTTACATTGACGATAACGGCATCTGGAACGTACTGCGTTTCCGGCAGTCCGGACGTGACGGGGAACCGGCATTTCTCCCGTCCTGTCTGGCGGTCAAGGACGGCTCGATCATTGTGGGGCAGCCTGCCATTCTTCATGCGATCGAGCATCCGGACGATTTCCTGGGGGATACGAAGTACGACATGGGAGACCCGGATAAACGCTATAATGTCGGCGGTATGCAGCTCGACCCTGTGCATTCCGCTGAGTACATCCTCCGGGAAGCATACCGGGAGCTCAAACGTCAGTTTCCGCACGAAACGTCATTCAATGCCTTTGTCACCGTTCCTGCACGGCTCGGCAATGAGGGACGTCAGGCGACCAAGGCGGCATTGCGTGCTGCCGGCTTTGAGACAGCTTCGGAATGCCTGACGGATGAACCCATCGCCGCAGCCATTGCCTACAGCACCATGCTCGACCGTGACCGGCTGGTTTTGGTGGTGGATATCGGCGGCGGTACGTTTGACCTGTCTCTCCTGAAAACCAGCATTCTTGGCTCCGCCCTGCATCCCGACCGGCTCGAACCGGTCGCATGGGACAGCGACCTCCACCTGGGCGGCAATGACGTGGACGACCTGCTCGTGCGCCTGATGACACGCAAATTCATTGAGGACGGCGGCAGAGATCTGTATGCCCCCCGTGGCACGATCTTCGCACGCAAGGAGGAGACAAGAGCGGCTGCTCTCATTCGTGCGCAGACCTTCCAGCTCAAGACCCAGCTCTATGCGGAGGGCTCCACGATGGCGTCCATTTCGCTGCCGGATCTGCTCGACGGACGCTCTCTCGATTTCACCATCACGAGAGAAGCGTATATGCACGAGATGCGTGAGCTGACCATGCGGTTTTCGCAGGTCTTGCAGAATGTCTTTTCCGGCTCCGGCTACGTGACTGCCAATGTCGATCACGTCCTCGTGGTCGGCGGCATGGCGCATGAGATTTGTCTGGCAGAGCTGCTCGATGTTATGTTCGGCAAGGAAAACCTCATCATTCCGGAGGATTCGATGTTCCTCGTGTCCAAGGGCGCTGCCATCTGCAACAGCAACCAGCGCCTGCACATCGAGAATAAGGCGTATTCCTCGATCGGACTGCTCAAAAACGGACGCAAGGAAGTGGTTCCGATCATCACAGAGGGAACTGCCGTTCATGCAGGCGATGTGTTCGAGGCGGAGATCTCGCCCGAACAGTCCGATGCGACCTCTATCAACATTGAGCTCGTGGAGTACAGAGGGGAATTCGACCCGGAGACCTGCACCACGATCCTGCGCAAGACTTTGCCTTTGGCAGCGGATACCAGACCGGGCAGCATTTTCAGCCAGCTTTTGCGGCGCCCTCTGATGCCAAGGCTGCAATTTGATGCGATATTCTCGGAGGATAAGATCCTGCAGATCACTGTGACGCAGGAGGACGGCAGTAAACGGAATCTTGATGTCCGTCTTGGAGGGAGGAACTGAACGCTATGAAGCTTAAGCTTTCGGACTGGCTCTGTGTCCGGTGGGATATGGAGCAGATCGCTGATGTGATCGCACAGCTTCTGACGTGTCCCCGTGAGGCATACGGCGGATTCCTGAACCCGGATGTCTTTGTGATCGAATACCCGGACGACGACGAGGAGTCCCGCTTTGGTGAAGTGCGCATCAAACGCAAGGCAGACGGCTTTGCAGAGGGGCTGGCACCCGTCAAGGTGCTGCACACGGAAGCAGATGATGTATTTGTTGCAGGTCTCATGCTGTACCGGCTCCTGACCGGCATGAATCCGGATACGAGCGCAGCGCAGTTTCTCCTCGTGCAGGCGCATGATGAACAGCGTGTGCCGCTGCTGCAGGTGCCGGATTCCACCCTCAACAATCTCGTCGGCGGCATGACCGACTTAAACCCTGTCACCCGTATCACACGGGAGGATGTCCTCAATCGTTTTGCGGCGCTCTGGCAAGGCTCTGCCATCATCCGCATCATGGAGGAGGAGACCCTCACGGAGCTCGAACGTATCCGCATCCCTTTGCAGCACGGCATCAATTACTGGCAGCCGGCTGCCCATCTGCGGTACGGCGAACAGGTCTTTCAGCCCAAAAGCGGCAAGGCGTGGAGCATTCCGTACCGGCTGCGTCCGGTGGAATACGTCTGCCCGGTCACGGCACAGCATTTCCCGATGCCGGACGTATCCCGGCTGCATTTTCAGCAGTGGGAGACCTGCTATGCGCTGGATCTGGGACATACCACGATCCGAACCGCCAGAATGACCCCCGGCAAAAAGCCCGAAGGTCTGCCGCCCATGCCGGCTGTCATTGCCTTTCGGGACAGGGCGCTGCCGGTGTTCGGAAAGGCGGCGCTGGAGCTTGCAGAGACCACACCGGCGGAGCTCGTCTGGTGCATTCCTGCCGGACATGAGCCGCCTGTCAACCGTACTGTCCTTGCTGCCAACGGCACCAGTCTCCAGATCACACCCCAGATGACGGCATCCCTGATGATCCGGCATATCATCGAGGCGGCGCAGGAGCTTGGGTTCGAGGAGAACTCCCCGGCTGTCATCACCATGTCCGCCGGACACCCTGCGACAGTCCGCAATCTCTGGCGGCAGGCGGCATATGAGGTCGGCTACCAGGCGAATATCCTCGCAGCGCAGACGGCGATTTTGCTGTATGAACGGCTGTATGAGCCCGTCATGGGTCATGTTATGGTCATTGATGCCGGAAGCGGCTCGACAGATGTGTGCGTGTTTGACTGCGGAAACGGTCTGACACCGCAGGAAATTGCCGGCATCGAAGCCCTCTGGACACACAGCTATGCTGCCCCCGGCGGCAGCGAAATGACCGACTGCATCGTCAGCCATATGCTCCAGACTGTCAATCTGCATCACGGGCTTTCCCTATACCAGCAGAAGGAATCCGGACTTGGCGCCGAGCAGTTTGCTGTCAACCGCACCCGGATCCAGAAGGCTGCCGAGCAGATCAAGCGCACGCTGTCCTTCACGGAAAAGGCGGATAGCCGCATCGAGCTGCACAACAGCGCCGGCACGGTCGTCAGAGTGCATTTCCGGTATACCCGACAGCAGCTTTTCACGCTGCTCGAACCGGTCTGCCGTTTGCTGCGGCAGGCAATGCAGCAGGCTTGTATGGACAGCGGCATCACCTCCGAGCTTGTGCAGACTGTGCTCGTGACCGGCGGCTGTTCACTGACACCTGCCCTGCGGCAGACGATTCAGTCCTTTATCCAGAACCCGGACTGCCAGGTCAAATACCTTGACCACAAGAACGCTGTTATCCGGGGCGCTGTATTCTGTGCGGCACTCTGCGAGCATGATACCGGCGAGGACGGCATCACACTGACCGAGCTGCCGTATGATCTGGGAACGCTCGTTGCTGACCCGGTCAAGGGCATTCCGGTATTCCAAACGCTCATCCGTGCCGGCACACCCATGCCGAACGGAAATGCACGCTGCAAAAAGGAATACGAGGTCAATCTCGAAGACCTGAACGCACAGGGCAAATTCCAGATCCGGCTTTACAGCCGGCCGAGAGGGATGAAGCACATCCAGAGCACACTCGACCCGGAGGGCAGCCGCATCAAGATCCTCGGCATCATGCAGTTTGATCTGCCGGAGGAATTCAAGACCGGCGAGGATAAGCTCCTGCTGCGCATCAAGATCCACGAGGATGAGACCATTACGGCGACCGCCGAGCATCTGCGCAGCCGCACCAGTCTCTTTGGATTGCTGGGCGGCAGGCAGGAATACAGTACCTACGGTGAGCCGATCACCGGCATTTACCAGCCGCTGTCATGACGCAGCTTTCTGTGCCGGAGGGGATGCTGCGCATTTCCTGGTACCTGCCGGAGACAGAATGCCTTGGCCCCGGAAAGCGCTTTGCAATCTGGGTGCAGGGCTGCCGGCAGCGGTGTGAGGGCTGCATTGCGCAGCGCTTGCAGGACACGGAGGGCGGCGTGCTGGTGCCGGTCGCAAAATTAACAGACGCCGTGCTGCAAACCTCCGGACTGGAGGGCTTGAGCATCAGCGGCGGTGAGCCTTTTCTGCAAAGCGAGGGACTCGCTCTGCTGCTGCGGACGATCCGGACACATCGACCCTCGCTTGGTGTGATCGTGTATACCGGCTATACCTATGAAATGCTGCAAGCGGACAGCGCTGCACAGGCGCTTCTTGCGCAGACCGATCTGCTCATCGACGGGCAGTACCGCCCGGAGCTGGACGATGGAAATGCCATGCGTGGCTCGTCCAACCAGCGCTTGCTGTATCTCACCGAACGATACCGGAATGTGCAGATGCCGCAGTACCGAAGCAGTGAACTGCGGTTTGCAGACGGCTTTATGCGGCTGGTCGGTATCCCGTCCGGCGCTGCACGGGAGGCACTGACACTTTTCACGAACGGAGGCAGTTTATGAAATACGAAATGTCAAGAGAACAGTTCTTCTGCCTGCGCAACTGGGCAGTCTGTGTCGGAAGTCTGCGCATCCGCATCGTGATCTCCTACGGAAAGGATACCCCTCACAAGACCATCAAGCTCGACCTGCATGAGCAGAGCTTGACCCAGGACGGCTTGCTGCTGATCGTTCATCCGCAGACGGACGGGGTGGGGCTGCTTTGCATCACGCTTGATCCGTCCTGGCAGGGGAGAGCGGTGACGGGTTTCCGGGTGCATCTGGAAAGCGCCGGAATGCCGCTGTCGGAGCTGCATCTCGAATACGCCTTTGCGGATGCGCTGTCTGCGCATTCCTATCATGGCATTGCATGGGCGGAGCAGCCGCTGGTGCATCCCGATCTGCTGTTTGTCAACCAGGACAGCCGGATCACGGTCATGTTCTATGACGCTGCCGAAAAGCAGGCGGCGCCCTCTGAAACGCTCGCTTTGCAGCCGCAGGAGCAGTTTGATACTGCCGGGGACATTGCGGCAGACCTGCGGATTTTGCATTTTTACGGCGGCACAGAAGCCGCAAGGCTCACAGGCAGCCTGCAAGCCTTGCAGGAAAAGCTGCCTGAGATGGAAGCGGCACAGGCGGCGGCTGCGCTTGCGGCACTGGAGGAAAAACTGAGCGCACTGATCGAGCGGACACAGAGCGATATCCGGCTGTATCGGGAACAGCTTTGCAATGCGGATTGATGGGAACAGGAGGATGCGTCATGGCAGTTTCGGCACAGGAGATCCGTTCTCTGCGTGAGCAGCAGGCTGCGCTTTCCGAGTCGCTTGCGCATACGAAAGCAGAGCTTCAGCATACCCGGCAATCGCTGCTCGATGAGCAATTGCTGGCGCTCGATGCCCTGCGCTCCGAAGCCGCACAGCGCATCGAATCCCACGACAGGAAGACCCGTGCGCAATACGAAGCGCTGCTCACCCGCACCGCCAGCGCCCAGCAGGCAGCGCTCGAAGCCGCCTTTGCACAGCAGCAGGCGGAGTACGAGAGCGTGACCCGGTCGCTGCGTACTGCCCTTGCGCAGGAGCAGCGGCAGGCGGAGGAGCTGCTGTTGCATCAGAAAGCCTTTGAACAGGCGTATTTCCTGCGGCAGAAAACGGCAAAGGCACAGGCGGAAGCCTCCAAGCGGCAGGCAGAGCAGGCTTTGCAGCAGGCGGCAGAGGAAACGCCCATCGAATGCTTTTTCCCCGGTCATTTAGAGCTCTACCGCACCCGGCTCTGGGATGCGGCAGGATGGATGGAGCAGGGGCTTTTCGAGAGCGTGATCGGCGTTTGCGAAACCGTGTCGCTGAACCTCTCGCTCGATGTCCTCGAAACCGAAAAGCAGTTCCGGGGCTGGATGCATGAATTTCTGGTGGTGCGCAGTTTATTGCGTTCCATGCGTGAGCTGCTGTTTGGCGCTGCGGTGAAGGTGCCGGATGATCTTGTGAATTTCCGGAAGGGCAGGGATGTCCGGGACGGCGTGATGGGGGATGCGTCCCTTGCGTACTGGTCGGACGGGACATATCAGCCCATGACCGAGCAGTATGCCGCATGGCGTGAGCGGCTCCTGCCCTTTGAGCAGGACGGCGTTTTGCTGCCGGAGGAGGGGGCTTTGCGGCAGCGGCTCATCCGTGATCCCGGCACGGCACAGCAGTTCCCGGCGGCGTTCCTGTACGAGCAGGCTTTGAAGCTGACCGGCGCACTCTCCGATGCGGAGGATGCCATCCGCAAAATGCGCAGCCGGATGCGGGCGTTTGAGGAACGAATGGTGCTGCTGCAAGCTGTGCGTGATTCGCTGTCCCGTGCCGGATATCCCGTTTCGGAGACCCGGCTGCTTGGGCGTCCGGGTGATCCGCTGCTGATAAGCTTTTGCGACGATCTGCGGACAATGTCGTTTGAGATCATGTTCGTGCCGGTGCTGCGCCGTGCGGATGCGGTCTGGGTCAACCAGGCAGTCTGCTGTCACCCAGCCGGCTGCACGGAGGAACGGCGGACGGAGCTGTTGCATTTGCTGTCCGGCATTTTTGCAGCGCACGGCATCGAGGTCGCATTCCAGCCGATGCGTGTGGAGCAGACGACGCAGGAACGACTGAAGATCGCCGTTTCTGACCTGCAACTGAAAATCAACGGCAGACTGAACTGATGTGAGGTGTTACCATGAGCTATTCCGGAGAGATCGAAGCGATCGGCATCACGGCGATCGGAGCCTATCTGTTAAAGCAGCTCGCCAATGTGGCGCTGATCGGCGTCCGGGCGGCGGAAACGGTGCAGCAGACGGTTCACGTCCGCCAGATGCACAGCCGTCTGGCATCCCTGACATCCCAGGCGCAATCCGCCCAAAACGACATGACGCTTGCCCTCCGGCAGCTCGAACACGAGCAGCGCCTTGCCTATGCGGATGCGGTGCAGAAGCTGTGTGCCTCCGATACAGCGGATACCTCCGCTTTCCTGCAAGAATGCACCAAAACGCAGCAGCAGCTTGACAGCGTGCTTGCCGGGCAGCGCCGAATCCTTGAAACGCAGACCATTGCAGTCATCCGGGAGACCATGCGTTCCGGACAGGCGCTTTTGAGCCGTGAACGCCGGGAAACAGCGCTTTCTCTCCAGCGGATGCAGTCGGATGCGCAGCGCCTT
>CACXGK010000185.1 GCA_902767115.1 uncultured Ruminococcus sp. | reverse complement strand
TTCTTAACAGTAGAACTCTTTCCGCCGAAACTGCGTGTAGCTGCGCTGACTGCGAATGTATGCGGACTGTGCAGGATCGACCTCTGCATAGAGAATCTGCACTGTATCGTCTGATTGAGCGATGATCGAGCCATTTGCATCTGTAACGATCGACTCGCCGGAAAAATGCATAGCCCCTTCATGACCGACACGGTTACACATTGCAACGGCGACCGAGTTTTGGAATGCCTGCACTCGTACCTCCCACGCAAAAAGTTCAGAGGGTTCTGCTTTCGTATTCACGGTCGGAATGAGGATGAGTTCAGCACCCATAAGTACTTCCGTGCGAATGCTTTCAGGATAATGCCTGTCAAAACAAACAACGATGCCAATTTTTCCAAACGGTGTTTCAAACACCTTGAATCCCTCATCGGACGGCGTGTAATAATCCTGTTCATAAAACTGCGGTGCCTGTGCGATGTGAACCATCTTCTGCAAACCGAGAATGTTCCCATCCGCACCGATCAGAATGCTGGCATCGTAGCATTTCCCGTTTTCCAGCAGATACAGATTTGGGACAGCCATTATACCGCATTTACGGCATATGCGCTGAAAAAACCGGACGGTATCACTTTCCAATGTGACCGCATAACCCGATGCGTCCTGTCCCGGATACTGCGGGAAAAATGGTGTGAGCTGCACCTCCGGAAACAGAATGAGATCAGCACCGTTTCCGGCAGCCTCCCGAATAGATTGCAGGCTTTGTGAAAGATTCTCCTGCACACGACCACAAGGCTCCATCTGACATAATGCAAGTTTCATGTTACTGTCTCTCCCACTGGAATGATCTGATGTTATCGGTTCTTTCCTATAATATTCTTCTTTTCATATAGGCTTACTAAGATTATAGCATATCCGATGGTGTTTGTCAATCGTCTTCAAGGGTATACATCCAATTGATAACTGTTTATCAATTATATGTATTTGACGTTTTGTAATATTCATGCTATACTATACGCATACCAAACAAGTAGGAATATATCGAAAAGGAGTGGATCTCTTTGCGCCAAACTTCCAGGATCCTGACAGCCATTCTTTCTGTCGGGACATTTTTATTAGTTCACACCGTCTGCAAACCCTGTCACGGCATGATGACAATGCCTTGTGAACGAAGCACCACAGCGGCGGGACTTGTACTGGCACTCGTCCTGTTATCCGATATTCTTTCTTTTGTTATAAAGAGCGAACGGTTACGGGCAGTCATCTCCGGCATCAACGCACTTCTTGGATTCAGCCTTCTGTTTGTACCGCTGCTCGGTCAGTGTCAGGTAGCCTCTCCATGAGCTGCCGGATGCGGACATTTCCGGTACTGACGATCACTGGCATACTGATCACAGTGATTTCCGCTGCTCCGGTTTTCGTCTCCATCATCAAGAAATCGACAGGAGGGACACACAATGCTCACACCTGAGCGATACGCATGGCAGAGCTTGTGGAGAAATCGCTTTTGCAGCCTGATGTTCATTTGTCTGGTGGGCATCGCGTCCGTATGTCTGTTCGGTGTCGGCTTCATGAATGAGAACCTCACCTCCGGAATCGGGCAAGTCAAGGGGCAGATCGGCGCAGACCTTGTAGCTGTTCCGTCAGCCTATCATGAGGATGCGAAAAACGCGCTCTTTGCCGGCAATGCCTGCACGATCCTGTTTCAGGAGGATCCGCAGCAGCTTCTACGGCAGACCGAGGGCATTGCACAGGTCAGCCCGCAGCTTTACATGAAAACACTTGCATTCAGCTGCTGCGGAACAGCGGGCATTCAGATCATTGCCTTCGATCCGGAAACGGATTTCACTGTCCGGAAATGGACACACGGTGTTCCGGTCGAAAAACTCGCCGCAGATGAAATGATCGTCGGCGCATCCTGCGGACTGAAACAGGGCACGTCTATGAATATTTACGGACGTTCTTTTCAGGTCGCAGAGGTGCTGGAGGAATCCGGCATGGGGTATGACCAGAGCATTTTCATTTCCTACGATGCCGCCGACGAGATCACGGCTTCTCCGGAATATGCGGCATATTTCGGGGAGCGCAGCGGACTTTCCTCCATGCTGCTGATCGCTGCGGAAAAAGATGCGGATATCGAAGCACTCTCCCGGACGCTTTCCGGCGAATTCCGGGATGTTTCCCTGTACTCCACAGATGCACTTGTCGCAGAACTGAAAAAGCAGGCGGATTATTTTCGTGTATCCGGCTTT
>CACXGK010000184.1 GCA_902767115.1 uncultured Ruminococcus sp. | reverse complement strand
GGAAGAGGGGCACTTTTTTGCAAAAAAGTGCCCCTTCTTTCGCCTTGAAATGCTTTTCCTGCCGCCTGTAGGCGGCAAAATAGACTTATCCCCCTTCCGGTTGGAAGGGGGTTGTGCCAATTTGTCGGCGCATAAAGGCGCCGAGGAAGGGATTGCTGTCGCTGTGAGGTAGGGGACGCCCTCTCTTGCAGGGTGGCTCCCCACGGGGTGGGGAGATGTCCGTAGGACAGAGGGGACGGGTGCCAGTTAGGCAGACCCTCGGATTCACCCCTTGCGGAGCGCCCGTTGGTTAGCCTCCGGCGGGAATTTCGCCGTCTGCGGACGGCGACAAGGGGCTCCTCGCCCCTTGACCCTCGCAAACTTTTTTTGGAGAAAAAAAGTTTGATCAAAAAAATCAAGATAAAATCTTGCGGGTGCAGGACTGCATAGTCCTGCCGAGGAGGGTTTAGGGAGGGCGAGCAGCCCTCCCTCATCGGTCGCTTGCGACCGAAGCTGAGACAGGATGCTGTCTGAAGCTGAGCAGTGTCGGCATTGGATGAAAAGCCGATCGACCGAAAAAACTACCCTCCCAACAAGACCACCCCCAAATCCCCGACCAGCACCGCCAGCACAACTGCACCGATGGCGTACAGGGCGGCTTTGGGGAGTCTTCGGGCGAGGGCATCGCACGCCGGATCGACGACATTCACAAGCAGAAGGGCAAGTCCGCCGAACAAAAGCGAGCTTGGCAGGGAAATGCGACCCTCGAAATTGCAGAACCATGTGCTGTAATCCCACGGCAGATAGCCCACAAACCGTTCGATCGGGTACGATGCCGCAAGCTCCAGTACCGTCGTGACGAGCGTACTCACCAGAAATACAAACACCGGATGCTTGTGCTTCCGGAACAGCCACACCAGCAAAAGCCCCCCAAATCCATAGATCGGCAGCACCGGCAGATGCAGCAGCCCCCGGTCGGCGTAAGCGTGATTCACGGCAAGCTCCAGCCCCTCCTCATACAGCCAGCCGCAAAAGCCGCACAGCACAAACTCAATCACATAGCGAAAAAAAGCCAGGAGAGGGCGCACTGCCCCCTCCCGGCTTGTCTGCTGACGCATCAGGATTTTGCAATGTCAGCGGTGCTGACCATCTTGATGCCTGCCTCCTGAAGAACCTTCTCTGCCGTTGCTTCCTTATCAACGTGCATGACGATATAGGCATTCTTGCCGATCTCGGTGATGCACGCATAGAGGTAGTCGATATTGACATCTGCCTGTGCCATCAGCTCGGTGATCTTCGACAGACCGCCCGGATGGTCGTCCATTGCGATGCACATAACCTTGGTAATGGTGGACATGAAGCCGTTTTCACGCATGACTTCCTGTGCCTTGTCGGTTTCCGACACGATCATGCGCACGATACCAAAGTCCTTGGTATCCGCCAGAGACATGGCACGGATGTCGATCTGTGCTTCCTTGAGTGTCTGGGTAACTCTGACAAGCTGTCCAGGTTTGTTTTCCAAAAAGATAGAAAGCTGCTGTGTGGTCATAGATGATTCCTCCCTTGTATTGTTTTCGTTAGAAGTCAGAAGTGAGGAGTGAATGACATTCCTCATTCCTGATTTCTCATTCTAAATTACGCATTGTAGCCCAGCTCGAATGCCTTCTTGTTCATCTCCACGAACGCCGGCTTGACGGTCTGCTCGATGGCGGTGATCCACTTATCGTAATCAATGTGGAAATGCTTTGCAAGCTGACCCATGAGGACGATATTGACTGCCTTGGGGGAGCCTGCCTGCTCTGCGAGGGAAAGTGCATCCATTGCCTCAATCTGGACGCCCTTGGCAGTCAGTTCATCGAGGATGTTCTCCGGATACTCCGCTGCGCCGATGATGACCGGCATGGGGTCGATGCGCTGGGTATTGGTGATGATGATGCCGCCCTTTCTGAGCAGGTGTGCATATCTTGCCGCCTCGATGCGCTCGAAGGAAATGACGAATTCTGCCTCACCGGACTGTACGACCGGAGAATACACCTTGTCGCCGTAGCGCACATAGGTGATGACCGAGCCGCCTCTCTGGCTCATGCCGTGAACCTCGGATACCTTGATATCATAGCCCTCATTGACAAGCACCTTGCCAAGAAGCTTACTTGCGAGCAGCGAACCCTGTCCGCCGACACCGCAGATGACAATGCCTTTTGTTTCCATGTGCATTTTACTCCTTTGTGGATGATTTCAAATCAACTGTGCAAAATAGCCTCCAGCGCCTTGACTGCATTCTTCACGCAGTCCTCGCAGGAGCACAGCACCTTGCCTGTCCTGACACCCTTGATGTCCTGGCAGACGGAAGCGCCGCAAAGCTCTGTAAAAGACTGATGCAGTGCCTTTGCCTGCGGCATTGAGCCGCCCAGCAGCCCCAGCACCATGCCTGCGCCCACGAGCGCACCGCACGTTGCCTGCATTCCGCCCATTCCGGCACCGAATGTCTTGCCGAGCTTTGTCAGTTCCTCCTCGCTCATACCCAGCGCATCCGCATAGGCGAGCAAGACTGCCTGACAGCAGTTATTCGAGCGCTTGAGAAGCGCTGCTTTTTCGATTCTGTCCATTGTTTCTCCCTATATAGTGATGCGGAGAGAGGGGGAGATTTTTGTCGGCTTGCGCCGACTCAGGGGCTTTGCCCCTAAACCCCACCAGAGGGCTCTGCCCTCTGGACTCTCGCCAGGGCGGTGACCGCCCTGGACCCGCATGATTTTAGTGCTTTGCCACACACTGTGCCGGCGGCAGTTCTGCCATGGTCGGTTCCTCGTGACCGATCGCATCGAACGGGCAAAGCTCCTCGCATACGCCGCAGCCAACGCACAGGGTCTTGTCAATTTCAGCCTTGCCGTCTGCGCCGATGTGGATGGACGGGCAGCCGAGCTTCATGCAGCGCTTGCAGCTCTTACACTTGTCCTTGTCCACGAATACGGGCTTCTTGGGCTTGACATATTTCAGGAGCACGCACGGACGGCGGCTGATGATAACAGAAGCCTCGTCTGCGGCAAGCTCCTCCTTAACGACCTTCTCGGTTTCTTCGAGATTATACGGATCCACGACACGCACACGGTTGATGCCGAGGGAATGGCACAGCTCCTCCAGATTGATCTTGGTAGCCGGGTCGCCCTTGATATTGTAGCCGGTGGTCGGGTTCTGCTGGTGACCGGTCATACCGGTGATGGAGTTATCGAGGATGATAACGGTCGCCTTGGAGCCGTTATAAGCGATATTGGCAAGACCCGTCATACCGGAATGCATAAAGGTGGAGTCACCGATGACGCAGACGGTATTATGGTCAGCCTCGCCCTTAGCAGCCTTGGCAAAGCCGTGCAGACCGGAGATGGATGCACCCATGCAGAGGGTGGAATCGAGTGCCGTCAGCGGTGCTGCGGAGCCGAGGGTATAGCAGCCGATATCGCCGAGAACGGTGATCTTGTTCTTGGACAGGATGTAGAACATTCCTCTGTGCGGACATCCGGAGCACATTACCGGCGGACGAACCGGGATCTGGGTATCGGGTGTCACGCACTCCTTTGCCGGCAGACCGAAAGCCTGCGCAATAGACTTCTGGGAGAACTCACCGAGGGGAGAGAACATCTCCTTGCCGATGACCTCTACGCCGATATTTCTGCAATGAGTCTCAATGACCGGATCGAGCTCCTCGACAACATAGAGCTTCCCGACCTTGGCAGCGAAGTCCTTGATTTTCTGAACCGGCAGGGGATTGACCATACCGAGCTTGAGGAAGGATGCGCCCTCGCCGAATACCTCCTTGCAGTACTGATAAACAGCGCCGGTGCAGATGATACCGATTTTCGTATCGCCCATCTCGATGCGGTTAATGTCAGATGTTTCTGCGTATTCGGTCAGCTTTCTGGTGCGCTCCTCGACAAAGGGGTGACGCTTGATGGCATTTGCCGGAGCCATGATGAACTTCTGGGGGTTCTTCTCATAGGGCTTCTTTTCGGGAACCTTGCGGTCTTCGAGCTCGACCACGCTCTGTGCATGAGCGATACGGGTACACATTCTCAGCAGGCACGGGGTATCGAACTGCTCAGAGATCTCGAAGGCAAGCTTTGCAAACGCCTTGCACTCAGCGGAATCCGCAGGCTCCAGCATCGGAACCTTGGCGCCGATGGCGTAATGACGGGAATCCTGCTCATTCTGGGAAGAATGCATTCCCGGATCGTCTGCCACGCAAACAACTAAGCCCCCGGTCACGCCGGTATAGGACAAAGTGAACAGCGGATCTGCCGCCACGTTCAGACCAACGTGCTTCATCGCACAGGCAGAGCGCACGCCACGCAGAGATGCACCAAATGCCGCCTCCATAGCGACCTTTTCATTCGGTGCCCACTCGCAGTAAATATCATCATAGGTCGCTGCAAACTCCGTGATCTCGGTACTCGGCGTACCCGGATAGCTGGAGATCACCTCGACGCCTGCTTCATACAAACCTCTGGCAACGGCTGCGTTGCCGATCATCAATTCTTTCATGGGAAAGTCCTTTCAAATTGGTAGTTTTTTTCGCCCTTACGGGCGATGAGGGGACGCTGTCCCCTCACCCCTGCAAGGGGCTTCTCGCCCCTTGACCCTCGGCAGGACTATGCAGCCCTGCACCCGCAGTCATCAAAACTGGTTTTTTTGGTCAAGCTTTTTTTTCCTAAAAAAAGCTTGCAGGGGGTGCAGGGGGACGGCGTCCCCCTGCATCAAGCCTCAGCTTCAGAACGCTTATCAATAATACGGCGAGCCTTGCCCTCGTAGCGCTGGATGGTGTGGGGAGCGACGAGGGTGACCTTTGCCTGGATGCCGAGGACAGTTTTGAGCTTGTCAACGGCTTCCTTCTGCTTGGATTCGAGGAGTGCGAAGTTTTCGAGCAAATGGGTGTCATTGATCTCGATGCGCACTTCGAGGTAATCGGTGTAGTTCTTTCTGGTGAGGATGAGCTCATAATGCGGACTGATGCCGTCGATATTTGCCATCACGGACTCGATCTGGGACGGGAATACATTTACGCCACGGATCTTGAGCATATCGTCGCTTCTGCCCTGCACCTTTTCCATACGGGCGTGGGTGCGTCCGCACTTGCACTTCTCGTAATGGATGCGTGTGATATCCTTGGTTCTGTAACGCAGCAGCGGAATGCCTTCCTTGGAGAGGGTGGTCACGACGAGCTCGCCCTTTTCGCCTCTGGGGAGCACCTCGCCGGTCTCGGAGTTGATGACCTCCGGGAGGAAGTGATCCTCTGCGAAATGCAGACCGCACCGGTATTCACACTCACCGGAAACGCCGGGACCCTGGAGCTCACTCATACCGTAGTTGTCAGTTGAGAACAGACCAAAGCCCTTTTCGATCTTGTCACGCAGCGCATCAGTACATCCCTCGGAACCAAACAGACCAATGCGGAGCTTGAGGTCATCATTGGTGATGCCGCACTCGTGAGCGACCTCGCTCATGTACATTGCATAGGACGGGGTGGAGATAAGGACGGTGGTACCGAAATCCTTGAGGATCATCGCCTGCTTCTGGGTATTGCCGGACGAGATCGGAATGACGCTGCATCCAAGCTTTTCCAGACCGTAGTGAAGTCCCAGCGCACCGGTGAACAGACCATAGCCGAACGAGATCTGTGCCACATCTTCGTCATTGACGCCAACCGCAGCGCAGAAGCGTGCCACGGTATCGCTCCAGATATCGAGGTCATGACGGGTATAGCCGACAACGGTAGGCTTGCCGGTGGTGCCGGAGGATGCATGGATCCGGACAATCTCCTTCATCGGGACTGCGAACAGACCGTAAGGATAATTGTCACGGATATCAGCCTTGGTGGTATAGGGGATGTACTGGATATCGGAGAGCGTCTTGATCTTATCCGCTGTCACGCCAGCCTTGGTAAGGCGTTCGTGATAGAACGGGACATTGTCCATACAGTACTGCACCTGATGTTTCAGCTTTTTGAGCTGGAGGTCTTCAAGCTCCTGCCGGGACATCGTTTCAATGTCCTTTTGAAAAAACATAGCGGTATCCTTCTTTCTTTATACAATTTCTGCTGTCTGTCCGGCAGCAGAATGGGTAGCAATATGTACGGAATTGCACCCTTGCATTTATGCAAAAAGTCAATTTTCGATATATTTATATCAAATAATCCGTACAAATTGCATGATTACTCTTATTATACCATGAAACCGGCATTCTGTCAAGGCGTAGAGTTGCGCCTTCGGCGCTTGCCCCTCCCCCAACCCCCTCCCCAGAGGGGAGGGGGCTCCTGAACAATGCTAACAACTTAGGCTTTTTGTCGGCTCACGCCGACTTAGGAGGGGCTCCTCGCCCCTCCTAAACCTCCCTCGGCTTCGACTTGCAGCCCTGCGACCGAAGCTGAGGTAGGATATTGCTCGAAGCTGAGTAGTGCTGTGCCAAGATGAAACACAGCCACCCGCAGTTTTGAATGACGTTAAGTTGTTAGCATTATTTGGGGCAGACCCCAACCTCAGAGGGTTGGAGTCAACATTCCCTTTTCCGTTCTCTTTTTCTCAATAAACCGCTGAATCGACTTAAAACGTCCCATCTGGAATACCATATCCATCCGGATGAATGATTCACCGTTTGGCTTGGGGAGGGCGTCCATTTTGGTTTTGAAGGTGTAGGTTTTCTGCGCTGTGACAATCTCTAAGATCTCCTCATAATAATCAGATCTGCCGCCGCTTCTGCCTTTGTATGATGATTCTGTTGTGTGCAGCCGGTTATACACATTGATCTCCTGAATGTCGAGATACTGGATGGTGATGGTGCGTGTCAGGGGGCTGCGGAACGTCACACTCGCATCATCGGCATAAATGCTGCTTTTCAGGCAAAGCAGGATAACCGCAAACGCCATGAGGATCCACCCCATCCAGAACCCGAACCGTTGCAAATCACGCACCATATTATAGCCAATCTGAACGGAAGTCGGGTCAAAGCCCTGTGCTTTCAGCCAGCGAAAGACCGGTCGGGTATCTGCCAGCGCCAGCAGCTCTACCACAAATCCGATCACCACAATCAGCCCATGCCCGATTTTGGCGCCGATCCTGCGATATTTTACGTACATATGATCCATACTGTCATCATCTCCCTTAGGGGATTTCGCTCGTTGCGACGAGCGCCAATGGGGCTCCGCCCCCTTGACCCCTGCAAACTTTTTTTAGGAAAAAAAAGTTTGATCAAAAAAACCGAGTTGAAAACTTGTAAAGTCTTATAATAAGTCAAACTTGCGGGTGCAGGGCGGTCACCGCCCTGCCGAGGAGGGTTTAGGGAGGGCGAGGAGCCCTCCCTAAGCGAGCGTCAGCTCGCAACCGCCACCAAGTCTATCCGTCCAGTCGCCACGTCTGCCTTGGCGCAGATGATGTTAATGGGGTCGCCGAGGCGGAGGGTCTCGCCGGTCAGGGTGTTGCGGATGAACCAGCCTTCCTCGACCTCATATTCGCCCTCCGGCATATCGTGGATGTGATACAAGCCTTCGGCACGGTTTTCGAGCAGGACGTAGACGCCGTGGTCGGTCACGCTCGTAATGACGCCGTGGAACGGCTCACCGACGTGCGAACGCATATATTCCGCCGCATAGCAGTCGTCTGCCTCCCGTTCGATGCGAATGGCACGCAGCTCGGTGTCGGAGGACTGGAGGGCGGCGTTTTCCACAAACTTTCCATAGCGCTTTTCCATCCACTCCTTCGATGCGCCGGCTAAATCGTCCGACAGGATGCGGTGAACACACAAGTCCGGATACCGCCGGATGGGAGAGGTGAAATGCGCATAGTCACGCAGCGCCAAGCCGAAATGCCCAAGAGGTTCCTGACTGTATTTCGCCTTTGCCATCGAGCGCAGGGTCAGGCTGTTGATGACCGGGAACCATACCTCGTCCTGACAGCTTTCCAGAAGCTTCTGGATGTCACGGGGGGATGCCTCACTAAAGGTCGGGGCTGTGCCGCCCAGACGCACGAGCATTTCCTTCAATGTTGCAAGGCGCTCCGGCGAGGGCTCCTCATGCACACGATACACCAGCGGAATGCCCTTTTCCCGTGCAAGCCGTGCAGCGGCTTCGTTGGCGGCAAGCATACACGCCTCGATGATGCATTCGCTCCTGCCTCGCTCTATGGGGGCAAGTCCGATGCAGATGCCGTTTTCATCGAGCATCACGGCGGATTCCGTGCTCTCCAGCTCCGGCGCTCCACGCAGTCTGCGCAGATGTTCGAGCTTGTCGGTCAGCTTGTCGAGCAGGCGCAGAGCGTCCGCAACGGGGGCATATTTCTCCTGCAATGCCGCATCGGCGGTGCCGTCTAAGATCGCATTGCATTCGCTGTAAACACCACGCACCTTCGAGCAGATCACGGACTTTGCAAATTCGGCTTCGAGCAGGTCGCCCTCGGCGGAAATGTGCATCAGCGCCGAGACCGTCAGTCTGTCCTCGCCGCTGTACAGCGAGCAGATGCCATTGGAGAGAGCTTTGGGGAGCATGGGAATGACCTTGTCGGCGTAGTAAATGCTCGTGCCACGCCGGAAGGCTTCCTGGTCGAGGGGCGTATTTCCACGGACATAGTGCGAAACATCGGCAATATGTACCCCCAGCGTAAAGCTCCCGTCCTCACGCTGCTCGATGGAAACAGCGTCGTCCAGATCCTTGGAGGATGCGCCGTCGATGGTGAAGATCACCTTGTCACGCAGGTCGAGCCTGTCCTCCAGCTCGAATGCCGAAATGCCGGCAGAATTGAGCTTTTCCGCCTCACGCTCGACCTCCTCCGGAAATTCCACCGGCACATCCTGTGCCGCAATGCTTGCCGCCATGCAGTTGGCAGCGCTGTCGGCGGTACCGAAATTCAGGATGACTTTCACCCGGTGCTCCATGTGCTTTCTGCCACGCTCGGTCAGGACGCACAGCACCTTATCCCCGATGGCGTAGGGGACGCTCTCCTGGTAGTCGATGTGCAGCTCCATATTCATGCGGTCAGGCGAAAGGCAAAGCCCTTCCTCGGTCGGCACGATGGTACCGCAAAGCCGTGCATCCGGGGTCTCCTCCAGGACAGAAAGCACCTCGGCTTCGGGTCTGCCCTCCTCACGGGGCGGCAGGTTCCGGCACAGCACCCGGTCACCGGGCATCGCACCGAGGAAGTATTTGCCGGGGACGAAATACTCTGTCCCGGCTTCATCCCGGACAAAGCCGAAATTTCCGGCAAGCCGGACGACCTCGCCCTTAAAGCAGTCGTCCTTGCTGCAAAGCACGTAGGAATCCCGTTTTTCGAGGATCTCGCCCTCATGGAGAAGCTGTTCAAGGGCGGCAAGGTAGGCAGAGGGCGCACGTTTGGAACGGCATTTATTGGCAAGCTCGGAAGCCTTCATCTGTTTCCGGGCGGTCATCTGCAAGAAGATCCGGATCTTGCGGACGTACTGGGCGGTGACATTGGGATCAGCAGGCTTGACAGGACGTTTTCTGGGAGCAGTCCCGGTGTTTTGTTTGCGTTTTTCATGTCTGGCATTGTGACGAGCCATTACAGATCACTCCTTTTCATTTGATTTTCCACAAGGTTTTTGGATTTCAACAATATGTTCGGAAAAGATTTAATATGTTCGGGAAAGATTTCACGGTTTTTTTGATCAAACTTTTTTTTTCCTAAAAAAAGTTTGCGAGGGTCAAGGGGCGAGAAGCCCCTTGTCGCCCGTCGCAACGGGCGAAATCCCCAAATCGAAGGCGCTCCGCAAGGGGTGAATTTCAAAAACAGTCCGGTGGACTGTTTTTGAAAGAGGGGACGCCCTGCAAGAAAGGGCGTCCCCTACCTCACAGCAACAGCCAAGCCATCCTCGGCGCCTTTATGCGCCGACGAGAAAGCTCCCCCTCTAAAAAAATAAGCCCCCGAATTCTGGGGGCTTTTCAAAATGTACTTGAAAAAAATCACTCAGCCGACTGGAAGAACGTCATGATCCACGGAATAATGACATTCATCGCAACGATCACAACAAATGCAATGATACCCAGGATCTTGGTCAGCTTTGCGAGTGCAGCTTCACGGGTGTTGCCCTCGTTCTGTCCGTAGAAGGACTCATTGAAGCCGCCGCCAAGTGCAGAGGTCATGCTGTCCTGTGCCTTATCGTCCTGCATCAGACAAAGAATGATAACCAGAAGCGCCAGCAGCAGCACAATTGCACCGCAGATAATCTCGTAAATTTCCATTTTGTATTCGCTCCTTACAGATTGTGATAGAATTACACCAGTTTATTATAGCATACTTTGCTCTGTTTGTCAAGAGGTTGGGGACGTGTTTTCCACAAGTTTCTCACATTCCACAAGGGAAAACTCACGTTCCGAGCTTTCGCTTGTTGCCCTTCTCGTCCATGATGTACGTGTTCTCCAACTGCGCCGTCAGATTCGCACGAAATGCAAACCGGTATGCGTCACGCAGCTTCTTCTGCTCTGCCTTCTCCGCATCTGTCAAGCCTTCCGCCTTTTCCTTGTGCGCAAGCTCGTTGATGCGTGCGATCATTGTATCGTCCATGTTTTGGGGTACTCCTTTCTGTTCTTTCCAGCTTTGCGGCTCTGCTTGCAAGCCGCATTGCGGACACCAAAAATAGTTTTTCACCAGAAAACTCGTCCGACCTTTGCGGCGTCAGCCGCATTGGGAGGACACTTGCCAGCGCCGGCCCCGGCGCCGGCGATCCGCCGCCGCCAGCTCCGGTGCAAAAAAAGACGGTGCCGTTTTTGAGGGCACCGCATCACATAAGAGATAGATGAAATAATGGGGGGAATTGGGGGATTACTTAATCCTCTTATATCATACCCGGTGAACCTTAAAAAATTCTTAAACCTGATTCAATTTTATAAATTTCTCACGGTCTCCAGCGCAAGCTCGATCATGCCCGTGAAGCTTGTCTGGCGTTCCTCTGCTGTCGTGTATTCCCCACGCAGCGGACAGTCCGAAACCGTGCAGATGCACAGCGCCTCCTTGCCGGCTCTCGCTGCATTCATGTACAGCGCCGCCGCTTCCATCTCGATTGCAAGGACGTTCATTTTCTTCCAGTCCGCCAGCGAATCTGCATCGTCATAGAACAGATCACTCGAAAAGACATTTCCGACATTGACCGGCACGCCGAGTGTATCTGCCGTATCCGCCGCCGCACGCAGCAGCCGGAAGGATGCGATTGGCGCATAGGTTCCGGGCAGCTCGTACTGCGCTGCAAAGTTGCTGTTCGTGCAGGCGCCCTGTGCGAGGATCAGGTCACGAAGCCTGATCTCGTCCTTGATGCCGCCTGCGGTGCCGACACGGATGATGCTCTGCACACCAAAGAAGTTGAACAGCTCATACGAATAGATCCCGATCGACGGCTGTCCCATGCCGCTGCCCTGAACGGACACCGGTACGCCCTTGTACGTGCCGGTAAAGCCCAGCATACTCCGGATCTCGTTGACGCATTTGACATTGTCGAGATAGGTCTCGGCGATGAATTTCGCACGAAGCGGATCACCGGGCATCAGGACAACGGGCGCATAATCGCCCTTTTCACCTTGCAGATGTGGGGTAGACATAGTAAATTTCTCCTTTTTGATTCTTTCTGATAAATATCTTGCGGGTGCAGGGCGGTCACCGCCCTGCCGAGGGTGGTTTAGGAGGGGCGAGGAGCCCCTCCTAAGTCGGCGTCAGCCGACAATACCCTTGCGTATTTCTTAGCGATGTGTGATCTTCCGGACCACCTTGCCAGCGATACCGAGCACCATCTTGACAGCGGACAAATTGAACACGATCATAAACCCGAACAGCACGATCTGTGCCGGCAGCATCCAGGCAGGCTCCTTGATGGCGAGGATGCTCATGGCAAACAGAACGGCGAGATTCAGGAAAAATCTGCCATGGCTGACCTTGAAGTAAATGAGCTTCCGGGTGTCCACGATGCGCACGAGATAGCAAACGAAATAGCTTGCAAAGGTGGCAATCACTGCCCCGTGGATGCCCCACAGATAGATGAGGATGATATTGAGGATGATATTGGTGCCGGCAGCGATGAGGGCTGTCCACATACTATGGCTGGTTTTCTTGGTCGCCACATAGACAGACGACAAAAACTGGTCAAAGCTCATCATCACGACCGCAATGATGAGAACCGGCGTATAGAGATAGCAGCGCTCGTATTCGGCAAAGGTTCTGGTATCGATGATGATATCGGACAGCGGCTTGACAAAAAGGATCATTGCCGATGCGCCGAGAAACATGAACGCCTGATATGCCGAGAAAATGCGGTAATAGAACGTGCTCTTGTCCTTGGAATTATTCTCGGTGATGGCGGACATATTCCATGCCTGGAAGAAAATGGTGGACACCATCGAGATGAGATTCGGCACCTTGGAGGCGTATTCATAGATACCCTGTGCCTCCTTGCCGACGTCGGGGCTGACGGCAAATCCCTCCATATACTGCACAAAAAGCCGGTCGGAGAAACCCGTGATGATCCAGAGGACTGCTGTGGGGATCATGGGAATGGCAAAGCGCATCATGGTCTTGATGATGTCGGGGTTGAAGCAGCGGCGGATGTCGAGGAATTTCCAGATGCGAGCCGTGACCCAGAGGAAAATTCCTGACAGGGTATCGGCAAAGATGCTTGCCATCATGAAGCCATGCACGCCCAATTGGAGCTTGGAGATGAACAGGACGTTGAAGAAGAACAGCGTACAGGTGGCGAGGATGCCGTCCAGGGCAAAGAGTCGTGTCATATCCCTTGCCCGGACGAACTGCGACGAGAGCTGCCGGAAGCTCGACGCCACAATGAAAGCGATGAGATACAGCAAATACCCGTCCGTATAGGGCAAAAGTCCCAAAAGCGGCGAGCACAGCAGCAAGATCGCCATACCGACCAGCTCGACGATGCAGGCGGAGGTAAAGACCTCCCGTTTATCGTACTCCTTGTCGAGACCGTAACGGATGACGGCTTCGGCGATGGAGAAGGTGACGATGGGAATGATGAAATTGGCAGTCTGCTCCAGGAGCGACTTGGTGGCGGTATCGCCGGGGTTGATATTGGCAGAATAAAGCCGGGTCAGCAGCAGCAGCAGGATCTTGGAGCCAAAGCTGCCAATGGCAAAAATGACGGTATTCTGCGCCAGTTTTTTGTATTTATTCAAAACTTGCATTCCTTTCGAGTTTGCTGTACCTTATATTATAACAGATTTTCTGGAAAAAGGGAATAGGTTTTATAAAAAAATCTCGGACCGGAACATAATTCCGGTCCGAGTCGTCATAGGGTTATTGTTTCAACAAAGCAGGAGCCTTGCAGAACAATCAGATTGGAAAATTATGATGGGCTAAGCGGCATCATAAACTGAAATACATTTCTCATAATATAGTAAAAGACAAATCCGGTAAGAGTAAGTGCAAGAAACACATTACTTCTTGGTATAAGGTGGATATTCCTCCCTATTCTCCTCAAAAGTATCTCCATATAAAACAAAGAAGATATAATAACCAAAAACGGTATCGTAATATTATTCCGTATAGACCTTAGGATATCTCCTCTCAACAAGCATATGACACTTCTTGTGTTTCCACAGGCGGGACAATAAAGACCCGTTGCCTTATGAAAAACACACTCTGGAAAATAATGAGTCATTTCTAAAATAAAACTTTTGTTAAGGAAAATCAAAAGGACAATAATAGGAACAATGATTAAAAACAACGTTTCCGTTTTTTGTTTAAGCATTAAGCACCAGTTCCAATAGCCGAAAGTGCAGACAATCCACCAAATAAGAGAACAATTACACCACATATAGAACCAATAATGGAAAGTACAAGACCAGCAACTGCCATGCCCTTTCCTGCTCTATGCTGCTTGAGCGAAATTCCACCAAGTATCAAGCCTACTACAGCACAAGCAAAACCGATCCATCCAGTACAGCAGCCACCTAAAACTGAACAAATACCGAGAACCATGGAAGCAATTGCAAACCCCGGTCCTCCACCTTGTGCACTACCGTCGTCATTCATAATATTAGAAATACTTGAACCAATATTTGAAAAATCTACTCCACCGATTTTAGCACGTGAAAGTGACACACCACAGGATATACAAACTGCTGCGCCCTCTGCCGTTGGTTTGCCACAATTAGGACAAAATGCCGTGCCCTTATTTTTAGGAACGCCACATTTTACACAAACAGAAGCATTCTCATCCATCTGGTTTCCACAATTTCTACAATACATAGTCTTTTCTCCTTTCTTATCTGTCAAAACACTTGCTACTCCTGTTCCTATCTTTGAGGTGCCAGATAAAGCAGTTCCACAAGCAGTGCAAATCGCCGCTCCTTCCGAAGCTGCACTACCGCAATTAGGGCAATATGCATTTCCTTTATTTGAAGCTACCCCACAATTCAAGCAAACTGCTGCATCATTAGCAATATAATTTCCACAATTTTTGCAAAACATAACTCTTTCCCCAGCCTTTACAATTTGTATTTTTTTAGAGGCATTTGAACTGCTTTGGTATGCTTTTATTATATATTCTTTTGATTTATTTGTCAATATTTTTCACGATTTTAAGCGCATTTTCGTTTATGCTTTACAAAAAAAAAAAAAAAGAAGTTAAATAAATTTATTCATGTTGACAATGAGGCAAATTATTGTTATAATGAACCTATGAACCTTTCATTAACGGGGGGTTAAGAATTTATCATCAGGAGGGTTTTATCATGGAACAGAAATCGAAACTGACAGCAGGTCTGCTTGGTCTTTTCCTGGGTTCTCTGGGAATTCATCGTTTTTACCTTGGCTACACCAAGATGGGTATCATCCAGATCGTAGTGACTCTGGTTACCTGCGGCATTGGCGCACTCTGGGGCGAGATCGAGGGTATCCTCATTCTCTGCGGCAAGTACATCACCACCGATGCTGACGGCAATCCGCTCGGAGACTAAGTATGGAACCTAAATCAAAGCTGGTTGCCGGTCTGCTCGGTATTTTCCTGGGCGGACTTGGCATTCACCGCTTTTACCTTGGGTACACGAAGATGGGAATTTATATCATCCTGTCTGATCTGCTGTGCGGTGTTGGTTCTATCTGGGGTCTGATCGAGGGCATTATGATCCTCTGCGGCTCCGGCATCACCACCGACGCTGACGGCGTCCCGCTCAAGGATTGATCTGATATCACAGAAAAGCCCTCATCCGGACTGGATGGGGGCTTTTTTGCGTGAATTGACGCGGTGCGGCGGATATGGTATAATAAAGTGTCGGCTTCTTCCGTCAGGAAGGAGGTGGGAATTTTGGAATACTTAATCGCACTTTTTATTTCTGTCATAGCGGGTATAATTAGCCATTATATCTGCAAGTGGCTGGACAGGAAGTAAGTCCGACACAGCACACAGACCCCGGATGGTATGCCAGTACCTGAAGGGGTCGAACCTAAAACATAACGAGCCCCCAGAGTGCCAGCTCTGAGGGCTCTTTTTGCGTGGAAACTTTGGCTTAATCGCACTTTAGCCACTTATAGTATAGCACAAAGCCATCGCTTTGTCAAGTCTTACTTCTTCAGCGTATCATGCAACACGGACTGGATGGGGGATTTTTTGGGTTGAAAAAGAAAACCCGGAGCTGGCACTCCGGGAATCCTCATGTGCGTGTCCTCATGAACATCACATCATTCCTTTATGTTTATAGTATAGCACAAAGCAATTGCTTTGTCAAGTCTTACTTTTTCAGCGTACCATGCGACATAGCCTTGAGGTAGGCGTGGATGAAGCCGTCGATGTCGCCGTCCATGACGGCGGTGATGTTGCCGTTTTCAAAGCCGGTACGGGTATCCTTGACGAGGGTGTACGGCATGAAGACATAGGAACGGATCTGTGCGCCCCAGCCGATTTCCTTCTGCACGCCCTTGATATCCGAAACCTTTTCGAGATGCTCACGCTCCTTGATCTCGACGAGCTTGGAAACGAGCATCTTCATGGCGTAGTCACGGTTCTGGTACTGGCTTCTCTGCGTCTGGCAGGAAACAACGATACCGGTCGGCTTGTGGATGAGGCGGACTGCGGACGAGGTCTTGTTGACCTTCTGACCGCCGGCACCGGACGAACGGTATACCTCCATTTCGATATCCTCCGGACGGATATCGACCTCCATATTGTCGTCGATTTCGGGCATAACGTCGAGTGCCGCAAAGGACGTCTGACGTCTGCCGGACGAATCAAACGGCGATACACGCACCAGACGGTGTACGCCTGCCTCGGATTTCAGATAGCCGTAGGCATTCTCGCCCTCGACCATGATGGAAGCACTTTTGAGTCCGGCTTCTTCGCCGTCGAGGTAGTCAAGGAGCTGTACCTTGAAATTGTGGCGCTCTGCCCAGCGGTTGTACATACGATAGAGCATTTCTGCCCAGTCCTGTGCCTCGGTACCGCCTGCACCGGGGTGGAAGGTCAGGATGGCATTGTGGGAATCATACTCGCCGGACAGGAGGGTTTCGAGCTTCTTGTCCTCCAATGCCTGCTTGAACGCCGCCATTTCGCTGACGATCTCGTTCTGCATATCCTCGTCCTCTTCCTCCATGCACAGCTCCAGCATGGTAAAGAGGTCTTCGAGCTTGTCCTCCATGCGCTGGTATCCAGCAATGCGGTTTTCGAGCTGTTTGGTCTTCTGGAGCACCTTCTGGGAATTCTCCAGATCATCCCAGAACCCCTCCGCAGTTGCCTGCGCCTGGAGCTCCTCGACCTCCTTCTTGGCATTCTGAATGTTGAGCACCTCGGAAAGCTCGTCAAGCTCCTTCCGGTCGTCATTCAGCTCCAGTTTCAGATCATCTAACATAATCATAGTGGTTTTCCTCCCGAATATATTCTAAAATAGGTCATCTCTTTTTCAATCTTTCGCCCGATCAGGGGCTTTGCCCCTAAACCCCACCAGAGGGCTCTGCCCTCTGGACTCTCGCAAGGGGCTACTCGCCCCTTGACCCTCGGCAGGACGGTGACCGTCCTGCACCTGCAAGATTATTACTGAGTCATACAACTAAAATCTTAAAAGTTTTTGATCCAACTTTTTTCAAAAAGTTGGTCAGGTCCAGGGCTGAAAGCCCTGGTCGCTCTCCGCAGAGAGCGAAATCTCCTACTCTCCGCTATCCTGCGTATTATCCTCCGCCATTCCCTCGTATTCCTCATCCGCCATCACATTGGCGTCGTGTTCCTCGGCGGTCATCTGGTTTTTGCGGATGATGCGCACGAGAATGAAGATCACAGCGGCAAGCGCAATGCAGCCGCACACGATCGCTAAGATCATGAACAGGCTAAAGCCCTTCCGGGAGAGCTTGAAGCCCTGCATCTTGGTGGGGGTGGCATTGCCCTCTGCGTCGATCTCCTCGATGTAGCCAAAGGCGTTGGTGCCAATGGTCTTGCAGTTCTCCGGAACGACCACGGATTTGAGCTGCGGACAATTGTAGAAAGCGTAATTGCCCACGCCCTTGAGTGTGGATGGGAGCGAGACATAGTGCAGGCTCTCGCAGTCCGCAAAGGCGTTCTCATACAAAATCTCCGTTCCCTCCGGGAGCAGCACGGATTTCAGCCCCGTGCAGTACTCAAATGCGCCTGCGCCGATGTATTGCAGTGTGGAGGGGAATTTGATCTCCGTGAGATTTTCCGCATGGAAAAATGCCGCATCATGAACGATCGTCACGCCCTCCGGGATGGTGAAGCTTTTCTGACTGTTGCCGGCTGGGTAGGCAATCATGGTGGTCTTGTCAATGGTGTAGATCACGCCATCCTGGGCGGTATATTTGAGATTGCCTTCCTCCACGTTGAATGCGGACAGGCTGGTGCAGCCGAGGAAGGACACGCTGCCGAGGTCTTCCATCTGGCTGGGGACGGTGAATTCCGTCATTTTATCGCAGCCGCAGAACACGCCGGATGCAAGGGCTGTCACGCCGTCCGGGATCTCGATCTCGGTGAGCTCACTGCAAAAGGCGAATGCATAATTGCCGAATGTTGTCAAATTGTCCGGCAGATCGATATTTCCGAGGTTGTTGCACTGGTAGAATGCCTCATCGCCGATGGAGGTCACGGTGTCGGGGAAATTGATCTCATCGAGCAGGATGCAGGTATAGCACATTCCCTCCGGGATCTCGGTCAGACCTTCGGGAAGGTGGATGGATTCGAGGGATGCGCATCCGCTGAATGCATTGCCGCCGATGGTCTGCACGGTGTCGGGAATGTCGATCTTCCGCAGCTTTTCGCATCCACTGAAGGCATGGCGTCCGATATACTGCAAGCCGTCGCTAAGTTCCACACTTTCAAGCTTGGTGCAGCCGTAGAAAGCGCCGTCAGCGATGCCGACGATCTTGTAGCCGTCTGTTTCCGCCGGGAGGGAAACGGCAAGGGTGGAGCTTTCCACACCGCAGAGCTCCACGCCGCCCTGCACATACCCAAAGGTAAAAATGCCGTCATTGTAGGTTTTCTGCGTGGTTTCCTCTGCAAATGCCGTACCCGGCAGCAGCATTCCGGTCAGGCAGAGACCGGCGAGGATACCGGCGCATCGTTGTATGATCTGCATGGGTCTACTCCTTCTGTTCCTTCTGTTTCTTGCGGGCGGCACGGCGTTCGGCGAGCTTCTTTTCCTTTTCCTCGGCGGCAATGCGCTCGGCTTCGGCAAGCTTCTGCGCTTTGCTGCGCTTGACAGACACCACCGCACCAACGATCAGCAAAATCACCAGCACACAGCCAATCACGCCAAAGAGCAGTTGATTCGGGGTGAGGGTGCCCTGGCAGTCGATGCCGTTTTCCTTGGCGTAGCGGATGGCTTGGCTGCCGACGGGGGCGAAAATGCGGAATTCCGGTATCACGATGCTCCTGCCCTCGCTGTCCACGGTAAATCCCACACCCTCCTTGCCGATGGTCTGGACGCTGCCGGGAATATCCATCGCCTTGATGCTCTTGCAGCCGAAAAAGGCGCCCTCGCCGATGGAGGTCAGTCCCTCCGGGAGCTTCATCTCTGTCAGGGATGTACACCCGAAAAAGCACCGGTCACCGATGGATGTCACGCCGTCGGGGATGCTGATGGTTTTCAGGCTGCTGCACTGTGCGAATGCCGCACCGATGAGCTCTGTCAGACCGTCCGAAAGATTGATCTTCCGCAGTTTCTTGCAGCCCATGAAGCAGTCGGCGCCCATGGCATTGACCTGTTCGAGGGTGACAGCTTCGAGGTTCTGGCAGTCGGTAAAGCCCCACGGCGAGATCGTGCCGCACTGTGCCTCCACCGTATAGACCGAACCCTCCTTAGCGGCAGGATAACGGACGAGCTGGGTGGCGTTGTGCGTGTAGAGCACGCCGTCCAGGGACGTGTAGGCTTCGTTCCCCTCTGCGACATAAATGGCGGTCAGGGAAAGGCAGCCCTCGAAGCAGAAATCCTGGATTTCCGTCACAGATGCCGGAATTTCGATCGTTTCGAGCATCGCACAGCCCTGAAAGGAAAAATCCCCGATCCGGGTCAGACCCTCCGGGAGCGTGACCGTTTCGAGCTCGCTGCACCCGTCAAAGCAGTTGGCTGACAGGGCAGTAACGGGCTTGCCGTCAAGGGTCTCCGGGATCTCGGCGTGAATGATGGACGGGTCTGTGCAGCGGATGCTGACAGTGCCGTCGCCGTTATCCTCGGCGGCAAAGGGCTCTGCGGCACCTGCCGGGAGACTGATAAATGTCATGAGCATCCCTGCTGCGGCAAGGATGGATGTCATAGTTTTGAACTTCATACGGCACCCCTATCCGATCTCGTAGCGTTTCTGGATCTTCTTCTGTACGGCGATAATGATGATCGTGATGATGATGACCAGCACGACAATGCCGATAAGGATGTACAGGAAGAAGGTATTCTGTGTGACGCCGCCGGTGCATTTGATGCTGTTTTTCACGCAGTAATCAAAGGCGGCGGTGTCATTGGTGGCATCGACCTCAAAATCCGGCAGGCGGACGGGCTTTTCCTCGTCACCGGCGAAATACCAGCCGAGGGCGTAATCCCCGATGGTGGACGCTGCCGCCGTCAGGTGAATGCTCGTCAGGGACGGGCAGTTGAAAAAGGCGTAATTGCCGATGGTCTGCACCGACTCCGGTATCTCGACCGCCGAAAGGTTCAGGCAGTTGTAAAAACAGCTCTCCCCGATGGAAGTCAAAGTTCCCGGCAGCGAAGCGCTTTTGAGCGCTGTGCAGTTGCCGAATACGGAGCCCTTGAGCTCGGTGATGCCCTCCGGGACAGTGATGCTTTCGAGCGCCGTGCAGTAATAAAAGGCATCCTCGCCGAGCGATTCAATCTTGGAGATATCCACGCTTTTGAGGTAGGGATTGCCGATGAAGGCGTAATCGTAGATGGTTTTGCAGGATGCCGGAACGGTGTAGCTCTCGTCCGTCTTGGCGGAGGGGTAGAGGTAGAGTGTCTCGCCGGCTTTGTCAAAGAGGATGCCGTTTTCGTCCTTGTAGGCGGCATTGCCGGCGGCAACGGTCACGCCTTTGAGGGACGAGCAGCCCTCGAAGGCGAAAGCTTCGATATCATCCACCGCAGCCGGAATCTCCATGCTTTCGAGCTTTGCACAGCCGTAAAACGCCTGAAAGCCGATATTATGGACATTTTCCGGGATATTGACTTCTTCGAGCGCCGAACAGTTATAAAAGGAGTAGTCCTCGATCACGGTGACGGTCTTGGGGATGGTGACCTTCCGGAGGGCTTCGCAGTCCTTGAAGGCATCGACCTCGACCATCGTGATGGTATGTCCGTCAATGACCTCCGGAATCTCCACCTCAGTCACAGACTTGTCCTGAATGGACACCGAGATCGTGTTGTCCTCGTACTCACGCAGGTACCACTTGCCGTCCTTGGACGGACCGTTGACAGAGGCGGAAGCACTCAGGCAGGGGATGCCCAGCGCCAGACCCACTGCGGCGGCAAGGGAGAGGAGCAGCTTCTTACTTCGCATCATTCTGCTCCTTCTGGCGGTTTTTCTTGGCTCTGCTGGTGAACACGGTGATGAGCACGACTGCCAGTGCGATCAGCACACCGCCGCCCACGCCGAGGATGATCTGCATCCGCTTGTTGCCGGAAAGTCCTGCACCGATCTTTTCGGTCATGGCGGCTTCCCGTTCGGCTTCCTCGACCTCGTTCAGGGTCTCCTCTGTTTCGGCGTCATCCTCCGAAGCAGGTGCATCCGCCGCAGAATCGCCGCCTTCGTCATAGAGCTCACCCATACCGAGCTCATAGGGAACGCTGGCGTCCTTGACAGCCACAAAGTTGAAATGGTTCTGGTATTCATTCTCGTCGTCCGAGGCGGTGCTGTACTCCTGTGCCATCGTGCCGGGTTCGCCGTAAATGGTGAAATCCGAAATGGCATTGAAGCTCGCATCATAGCCGAATGCACAGAAATCGATCGTTTCCAGTGAATCCGGGATGGTCACGCACGGCAGGGAAGTGCCGCAGAAGGCGTACTGCCCGATGAGGGTCAGGGAATCAGGGAGGGTGATCTGCTGGAGGGCTCTGTCATTGGCAAATGCCGCCGGCTGGATTTTCTCGATGCCATGCCCCAAATCGACCTCATGGAGCGAATCACAGTATGCAAAGGCGTAGTCGTCGATCTGGTACACAGTCCCGGCGATGCTTGCCTTCTCGATGCCGGAATAGGCAAATGCCCAGCCGTCAATGAACTGCACACCCTCCGGAATGATGATCTCTTTGAGGTTGAAGGAGAACCCGAAGGCGCCCGGTGCGATCTCCTCCACGCCTGCCGGGATACTGTAGGTGGTGTCGGCTTTAGCCGCAGGATAGGCAACGAGGAATTTGTTATCGTCGGCATACAGCACGCCGTCGTCCTGGATGGAATAGTAGGGATTGCCTGCCTCGACGACAAAGCGTTCGAGCGCTGTGCAGCCCATAAAGACGTCATCGCCCATATCGGTGATGGTCGCCGGGATGGTCACGCTCTTGATGCCCTTGGCTTCCATAAAGCAGCCGGCTTTGACGAAATTGACCGGATGCCCGTCGATCTCGGACGGGATGGTCAGGTCGCCGGTGAATGTGTCGATGCCGTTGAATTTGGCAAGCTTTGCATTGCCCTCGGCATCGAGCTCGTATTCATATTCGGTATTGGCAGGCGCCGGCTCTTCCGCAGGCGCCGCCTCCTCTGCAAAGACTGCCGTCGGCGTGAGCATTGCCGCCGTCAGCAGGGTGGACAGAAGGATCTGATTGAACTTTTGCATTTTGGTGGTATCTCCTTTTATTGGAAGATATTTTCGGGCTATTCGCCCGATTAGGGGGCTCTGCCCCCTTACCCCCGCAAGGGGCTCCTCGCCCCTTGACCCTCGGCAGGACTATGCAGCCCTGCACCCGCAGTTTTGTCTTTTTGTAAGACCAACAAATCATTAACTTGATTTTTTTGATCAAACTTTTTTTCTCCAAAAAAAGTTTGCGAGGGGTCAAGGGGGCGAGAAGCCCCCTTGCAGGGGTTCGGGGACAGAGTCCCCGACAAACTCACTCGACAGTAACAGACTTCGCCAGATTTCTCGGCTTATCCACGTCTGTTCCCTTGTGGACGGCGGTGTAGTAGGCGATGAGCTGGAGGGGGACAACAGCGAGCATGGGCATGAGCAGGTCATCAAACTGCGGCAGGCAGAACTGGAAGTCTGCCACGTCCTTCTCCGGCTTGTAGTCGTCACGGGAAATGAGCACGACCTTGGCGCCTCTTGCCTTGACCTCCTTGATATTGCTGATGGTCTTATCAAAGAGCTTGGTCTGGGTCGCAACGGCGATCACGGGCATATTCTCAGTAATCAGGGAGATGGTGCCGTGCTTGAGCTCGCCGGCTGCGTAGGACTCGGAATGGATGTAGGAAATTTCCTTGAGCTTGAGGGAGCCCTCCATCGAGAGCGCATAGTCCAGACCTCTGCCGATATACAACAGGCTGTCGGCGGTGATGAGCTCGGTGGCAATCATCTGGGTCATTTCGTGATGTGCAAGGATGTGCTCGATCTGCTCCGGGGTCTCCTGGAGGAGTGCCGTCAGGCGTCTGCACTCGGCTTCATCAATAGCTCCCTTTGCAAGAGCAAGCTCGAATGCAAACAGGTACATCACAGCGATCTGCACCATATACGCCTTGGTCGAAGCCACGGCGATTTCGGGACCTGCGTGGGTATAGATGAGCATATCCGCTTCACGGGCGATGGAGCTTCCCTTGGCATTGACGATGGCAAGGGTCTTGGCGCCGAGCTCCTTGGCAAGGCGCATTGCTGCGAGGGAATCGGCAGTCTCGCCGGACTGGGAGATGATGATAACGAGATCACCCTCACCGACCAACGGATCTCTGTAGCGGAATTCAGACGCAATATCGACATTGACCGGAACCTTGGCAAGCTTCTCGATAACATACTTGCCGACGATGCCGGCGTGCATCGCAGTGCCGCAGGCAACGACATGGATGGATTTGAAGCTCCTGAGCTTCTCCGGTGTGATGCCGCACTCGGACAGATCGGGCATCCCGTCTGTGATGCGGGGGGTGATGGTAGTCTTGATGGCAGTTGGCTGCTCGTGGATCTCCTTTATCATAAAGTGCGGATAGCCGCCCTTTTCGGCAGCGGACACGTCCCAGTCAGCGGTTTTGAGTTCCTTCTCGATCTTCTGGTAATGGAGATCATAGACCTTCGCCTCGCCTCTGGTGAGGACGGCGATCTCGCCGGGTTCGAGGAGGTAATAATTGCGTGTATACTGGAGAATTGCCGTCACATCGGACGCAATAAAGCTCTCATCCTCGCCCACGCCCACGATGAGGGGGCTCTCCTTGCGCAGTGCAAAGACCATATCCGGGAAATCCGCAAACATGACACCCAGCGCATAGGAACCCTCCAGCTCCTTCATGGTCTTGATGATGGCATCGACCGGGTTGCCGGGGTTGTTCTCGTAGTAAAAGCCGAGGAGCTGTGCAACGACCTCGGTATCGGTATCAGACTTGAATACCTTGCCCTTGGACAGCAAAAATTCCTTGAGCTTCTTGTAATTTTCAATGATGCCGTTGTGTACGATGGTGACGCTGCCGCCGGCGTGCGGATGAGAGTTGCGGTCAGACGGCTCGCCGTGCGTTGCCCAACGAGTATGACCAATGCCGGCATGACCGGACGGCTTGCCCTCGGTCTTCATCTTTTTCTCCAGGTCAAGCAGGCGTCCCTTGGACTTTGCGACCTTCACCTGCCCTTTTTCAAATACCGCAATACCGGCTGAATCATATCCTCTGTATTCCAGTCTCGACAGCCCGTCCAGCAGCACGTCCGCTGCATCCCGTGCGCCTACATATCCAACAATTCCACACATAATGAATGGCTCCTTTCTATTTGGGGAGAGAGTTTTTTTCGGGCTGACGCCCGATCAGGAGGGGCTGCTCGCCCCTCCTAAACCTCCCTCGGCAGGACTATGCAGCCCTGCACCCGCAGTTTTGATTTTTGTAGCTTTGCGCCTTTTGGCGTATGCCAATTGGCGCATTGCGGTCGCAGATGATAGGACTTTCTCTTATCGCTATCTTATCAGCGGCGATCCGCCGCCAGGGCGGTGACCGCCCTGCACCCGCAAGTTTTAGTGTTTGTAGCTTTGCGCTATTGATTTATTTCATAGGATGGTTTTCAAATGACACATAGTTATTATAGCATATCGGCGCTCCAATTGCAAGCAAAATTCAGGAAATTCCCCTGCTTCTCACGAATATCACCGTATTTTCACTTAAAATTTCGCTATTGTCTATCATATTCCACATATCGCCTAAGTTTTCCACAGTACAGTGGTGCAAAGTTTGTTGAAAACTTTTCCGAAACCCCTTGCAATTCTCTCCGAAATATGTTAGAATATAATATGTACGAAAAAATAATTTTAATAGGAGGTTGCGGCATGAACTCTTTTGACGAAGTCTTTGAACAAGTCAAGCATTATTTGCTCGGAAACGGGATCGTAGCGGACGTCGCTTTCAAGACATGGATCACCCCCCTCATCCCCAAGGAACTCGATGGTCAGGATGCCATCTTTGAGGTGGAAACGGTATTCCAACAGGGTGTTATTTTCAAGAATTATAAGGAAAAGATCGAGCAGGCGCTCGAAGCCGTCACCGGCATTCCGCTCAATCTCGTCATCAACGTCTGCCCCCAGAAGGCTGCCCCTGCACCTGAGCCCCAGATCCCTGTCTCCAATCTCAATGAGCTGGAGGACAAGAACGAGGAGCTGCAAAAGATCTATGAGGTCGCTGAGTACGATTACACATTCGATACCTTCATCGTCGGCAGATCCAATGAGTTCGCCTATGCAGCCTGCAAGGCGGTCGCTTCCGATGCCGGCTCTACCTATAATCCGCTGTTCATCTACGGCCCGTCCGGTCTCGGCAAGACCCACCTGGTGACTGCCATCAAGCAGGAGATCAGCGTGCGCACACCGGACAAGAATGTCATTTATGTCACCGGTGAGGCGTTCGGTAATGAGCTCATCAAAGCCATCACCCAGCGTGATACCTCCGTATTCCATGATAAATACCGCAATGCGGACGTGCTCATCGTCGATGATATCCAGTTCTTCTCCGGCAAGGAGCAGATGCAGGAGGAGTTCTTCCACACGTTCAATAAGCTCCATTCCGAGGGCAAGCAGATCGTCATCACATCCGATAAGCCCCCCCGTGACCTCAAAACTCTGGAGGAGCGTATCCGCAACCGGTTTGAATGGGGTCTGATCGCTGACATCAGCGTGCCGGATTTTGAGACACGCTATGCCATCATCCGCCGCAAGGCTGAGCTGCTGGATCTGAAGATCCCGGATGAAGTGACTGAATTCATCGCAACACGGCTCAAGACCAACATCCGTCAGCTCGAAGGCGCTGTCAAGAAGCTCAAGGCGCTCAAGACCCTCGCCAATGCCACACCGACCATCTCCATGGCGCAGAGCGTGATCCGTGACATCCTCACCGATGATCAGCCCATCCCGATCACGGTCGAGAAGGTCATTGCAGAGGTTGCCAATGTGTACGGCATCACACCGGACGATATCCGTTCGAGCAAGCGCACCGCACAGATCTCCACCGCCCGCAAGGTCGCTGCCTACGTCGTGCGTGAGGTTACCGGTATGCCGCTGGCTGCCATCGGTACCGAATTCGGCGGCAGAGATCATTCCACGATCGTCTATGCCATCAATAATGTCACCGTCGCCCTCCAGAAGGACGAGAACCTCCGCAACCTCGTGGAGGATATCATCAAGGACATCCGGGATAAGAATCCGCAGCCCATTCCGACCTGATCGGTCGGGACGGCTGCCGCTGTCCCTTTCTTTTTTACCAACTTGTTTTCCACAGCATTGTGGAAAAGTCGTGTTGAAAAAGTGGAAAAGTCAGACTTTGAACAGTTTTCCACCGGAGTTTTCAACAGGATGTGAAAAACCTCGTGGAGAAAAAAAGCCGTGCAGTTCTGGGATATCCTGGTGACTGCCGGAAACAGATTCCACTTTTTCCAGAATCCGACTTTTCACAGATTCTTGAAAGTTGAAAGTGTGGGGACGGGAATTCCACAAAATTTTCCACTTTTTTTTTCCTTTCCACTCCACAATCTTTCCACATCTCCACCACGGCGAACGCCGTTTCAGAATTTCCCACTTTTTCACTTTTTCTCCAGTTTTCGTTTGTGGAGAAAAAATCACGTGGCTGCGTGGCTGAGACCGCTTTTCAACTTTTCAGCCGCCTCTACTACTACTACTATCTTTCTTTTAAGAGTATATATAAATCATTTGCAAAACCCCAGTCTCCTTTCCGCCTTCGGCGGTGGAAAAGCGGACAAGGGGGTGCAGAAGGAGAAACCTCATGCAGTTTACTTGTAATAAAGACGCACTGTGCAATGCGATCTCTCATGTATCCAGAGCTGTCTCTGTCAAATCCACCATTCCTGCAATCGAAGGTATTTGCGTACAGATGGATAACGGATGCATCACACTCACCGGCTATAACCTGGAGATCGGTATCCGGACAAGCATCCCGGCTGAATGCACAGACAGCTTTGCATTTGTTCTGAATACCCGTCTTTTTGGCGATATGGCGAGAAGAATGACAGGCGATACCATTCTCTTTGAGATCGACGAGAACCTCAATGCACGCCTTTCCAGCAACGACACCACCTGCCGCATCTCTGCCATGAGTGCAGAGGAATTTCCGGCACTGCCGGTTGTCGAGACAACACAAAAGACCGCAATTCCACAGGATCTGCTGCGTTCCATGATCCAGCAGTCGAGCTTTGCGGCTTCCACAAAGGAGGATAAGCCCATCCTGACCGGTCTGCTCTTTGAATCGAGCGAAGGGATGTTCTATGTGGTCGCTATGGACCGCTACCGCCTGGCAATGCGTCAGGAACCCATCGCAGATCTGGGCACATTCCGCTTTGTTGTGCCGAAAAAGGCACTCGGCGAGCTCATCGGTATGCTGCGTGATGATGCAGAGCATCCGTGTGAATTTGCCACCAATGGCAGACATATCGTCTTTTCCGTAAACGGCTTTGACCTGTTTGCACGCCTGCTGGAGGGACAATTCCACAACTTCCGCAGCAGCATCCCCGGTGATGCCAAGACGGTTGTCACCATGAATACCAAGGATCTGGTCGGCTGCGCAGAGCTGTGCTCCCTCTTTATCAATGATAAGAACAAGGCGCCGATGCGCTGTGAATTCGGCAATTCCGCCATGGCGATCTCCTGCAAGACCGGCATCGGCGAGCTCAATGACAAGATCCCGGCGGATATTGCCGGCGAGGGCGTGACCATCGGCTTTTCCAATAAATACCTCCTCGAAGCCCTCCGTGCCTGCGAGACCGACAAGGTACGCCTCCACATGAGCGGCTCCAACAAGGTCATCAAGATCACCCCCCTCGAAGGCGAAAGCTTCGTTTATCTGATCATGCCCATTCAGCTCAAGAACTGACAGTTTTTTCGGGCTGACGCCCGATAAGGGAGGGCTACTCGCCCTCCCTAAACCCTCCTCGGCAGGGGATGCGATCCCCTGCACCTCGATGAAGCAAAACTGCGGGTGCAGGGCTGCATAGTCCTGCCGAGGGTCAAGGGGCGAGGAGCCCCTTGCGGGGGTCAGGGGGCAGCGCCCCCTCATCGGGCGATAGCCCGAAAAAAACTCCCCCAGAAAGGAATCCTATGGAAACATCAAAAGTGAAGATCAAGACCGAGTTTATCAAGCTTGACCAGCTTCTGAAATTTGCAAGTCTGTGCGACACCGGCGGCTTTGCCAAGGAGATCATCCAGGCAGGGCAGGTGAAGGTGAACGGCGAGGTTTGCACGATGCGTGGCAAGAAGATCCGTCCGGGGGACGTGATCGAGGTCGATCAGTTCCGGGTCGAGGTCGAATAATATGTATATTACGTCCTTTTATGCGGACGGTTTCCGGAATCTGCATCAGGTTCAGATGCAGCCGGATCAGCACTTTAACCTCATCATCGGCGACAATGCACAGGGAAAGACCAACCTGCTCGATGCAATCTGGCTCATGACCGGGTGCCGGAATTTTCACGGTGCCAAGGAACGCCACTATTTGGGCTTCGATGCGCCGTTTTTTCAGTGCGATATGCGCTTTTCCGACGACCGGCGTGAGCAGCGGATCACCTATTCCCTCGAACGGGGTCAGCAAAAAAAACGCAAGATCACCATCAATGGCGTCGATTCGCAGAAAACCGGCGGACTCTTTGAAGCCTTTCACTGCGTGGCGTTCTCGCCGTCTGATGTCGAGATTGTCGGGGGAGGCCCCGATAAACGCCGTTCCTTCATGGATCTGTGCGCTTGTCAGCTTCATCCGGCTTCGATGCAGTACGTCAGCAGGGCTTCCCTCCTGCTGGCACAGCGCAATGCCGGCATCCAGAATGCCGTCAAGCATCGCATCCGCCGCAATGACGTCACCATCTGGGATGAACAGCTCGCACAGGTCGGAGCGTACATCTCCTGTATGCGCTCGGCGTATATCCGCAGTATGGCGCCGCTTTGCCGAAAGCTCTACAGCGTCATGACCGGCGGCAGCGAAACACTCGATATCACCTACCGCAGCGCCGTGTATGGCAGTGAGGAGCTCCCTGAACGCCCGACACCTGAACTTGTCGAGCAGTATCGGGAAAAACTCGCTTCTCACCTCGATGAGGATCTCCGGCTTGGGTATACCTCCAGGGGCATCCAAAGAGATGACCTGAGCCTTTCCATTGACGGCAACGCCGTGCAGGTCTTTGGGTCGCAGGGACAGCGCAAAAGCTCCGCCCTCGTCCTCAAGCTTGCGCAGGCACACCTATATAACGAGAAAAACGGCAGATCTCCCGTCGTTTTGCTCGATGATGTCATGGGCGAGCTCGATGAGCGCAGACAGCGCCTCATCTATGATATGGTCGCCCAGATGCAGGTTTTTATTACGCTCTGTCATCCCTCCTCCCTCCGTCTGGAGCAAACAGGCAAGGTTTTTCGGATGGAAAACGGGTGCCTGACAGAGGTGGGTTTTCCACCAGAGAGTGTGGAAAACCATGTGGAAAGAGTTGAAAACTCCGTGGAGTGAACGCAAAAATGCCCTTTTTCGACTCCACTTTTCCACACAAACTGTTGAAAACCGTGTGGAAAGAGTGGAAAACCTGTTAGAAACTCTTTTATGATCTGCTTTGTGCAGATATATGAATCAAGGATTACAAGGTGTAATTTTCACCTGGGGGACATCCGGTCCCCTGCATGATAAGGAGCGTGAGAACATGGAAGAAGAAATCTACGGTGCGGAACAAATACAGGT
>CACXGK010000183.1 GCA_902767115.1 uncultured Ruminococcus sp. | reverse complement strand
CTGCCGGAGGCACTGGCAGTCGTGGATGCGCACCGGGAGGACAATTACTCTCCCTTCCGCCTGTACTGCGGCGCCGGGATTGCTCTGCTGCTCGTGGCGGCGATGAACGACGGTGACGTGCAGATGGCGCTCGAACAGTTCGGTGATCTGGCTGCCATTGCCACGATCGCTGACGTTGTCTCGCTCACCAGCGAGAACCGGTATCTTGTGCAGGTCGGCATGGACTACCTCGAAAATACCGAGCGTCCCGGACTCCGGGCGCTGCGTGAGATCAGCGGTCTGGGAGAGAAAAAACTCACCTCGACCAATATCGCCTTTGGCATTGCGCCCCGGATCAATGCTGCCGGCAGACTCGCCTCCCCGAAGCTTGCAGTCGAACTGCTGCTGGAGGAGGATCCCGCCAAGGCTCGCTCCCTTGCCGAGCAGATCGACAAGCTCAATGCCGAGCGAAAGACCTGCGGCGAGGAGATCCTTCATGCCGTGCGCAGCGCCATTGCCGGGGAGCCGCAGCTCATCCATGAGCGTGTGCTCATCTTTTCCGGTGAGAACTGGAATGCCGGCGTGATCGGCATTGCTGCCGCACGGCTCCAGGAGCGTTACAGCAAGCCGTGCTTTATCATCAGCGTGGAAAACGGCATCGGACATGGGTCAGCCCGTGCATTTGGTGCGTTTTCGGTCTTTTCGGCGCTCACCTTCTGCGGCGACCTGCTGGAGAAATACGGCGGTCACCCGGCAGCAGGCGGCTTTACCATCAAGGCGGAAAACATCCCTGCCTTCCGGGAGCGCATTGCAGAGTACGCACGCACTAACCACCCGGATATGCCGGTCATGGAGCTGCAATCCGCCTGCGTCCTGCGCAGGCATCTGCTGTCAACCGAAGCCGTCGCTTCCCTGTCACAGCTCGAACCCTTTGGCACCGACAACCCGGAGCCGATCTTCGTGGCGGAGAACGCACGTATCCGTGAGGTGCGTCCGGTTTCCGGCGGCGTCCACACCAAGCTCACTGTTGAGGTAGACGGCGTTACCTGCGATGCTATGCTGTTCCGGACATCGCCCGAAGCTTCCGGACTGCGTCCCGGTGACGTCTGTCACATGATGGTGCTGCTCTCCGTCAACTCCTGGATGGGACAGGAGCGCATCACGCTCAACGTCCAGGATCACCGTGCATCCGGTATCAACCAGAGCCGCATCCTGTCTGCGATGGCTGCCTATGACAAATACCGCCGGCAGGAGGAACTCCCGGCAGCGTACTACAAAGCCATTGCCCCGACCCGTGAGGAATGCATTGCTGTGTACAATGCCGTTTCCCCGAAGGGCATCCGGATCGACAGACTGGCGCTGCTGATGTTCCCGCAGAATATCAATTACTGCAAAATGCGCATTTGTCTGGATATTTTCGAGGAGCTGGGGCTCATTGCCGTGGAGGACGGCGAGACCAGCGCACGGCGTCTGCCTGCAAAACGTGTGGATCTGCAAAATTCCAAGATCCTGCAATCGATCACCAACCGGTCAAAGGAGGTTACGTAAATGGCTGAGGACAGAGTTGTCACGATAGATATGCTAGTGCAGAAAATTCTGGATACCGATAAGCAATACGATCTGAGCAAGATCATCTCGGCTTACGAATTTGCTGCGAAAGCACATGAGGGGCAGTTCCGTTCATCCGGGCAGCCCTATATCATACATCCGCTTTCCGTGGCGGAGATCCTGCTTGACCTGGGAATGGACACGGATACCATCTGTGCCGCCCTCCTGCACGACGTTGTGGAGGACACAGAGGCGACCTCCGAGCAGCTCCAGAAGCGGTTCGGACGTGACGTTGCCGCACTCGTGGACGGCGTCACCAAGCTCGCCAAGATCCCGATCTTCAATAAGGAACAGCAGCAGGCGGAGAATGTCCGCAAGATCATGCTCGCCATGAGCCAGGACATCCGTGTCATTATCATCAAGCTGTGCGACCGTCTGCACAATATGCGCACGCTCGAATTCCGCCCCGAACACAAGCAGCGCAATACCGCACTCGAAACCATGAATGTCTATGCCCCCATCGCACGCCGTCTGGGTATCAAGAAGGTGCAGGAGGAGCTGGAGGATCTTGCATTCCACTACCTCGACCCCTATGCCTACTCTGAGATCGAGCAGCAGATGTCCGTCAAGCGTGCAGAGCGTGAGGCGTTCATTGCGTCCATCATCGACGCCATCCGCAGCCGTCTGCACAGCCTTCCGGAGGATACCTTTGAGAAGGAACCGCAGATCGAGGGACGTGTCAAGAGCATTTACGGTATGTACAAGAAGGTCTTTGTTCAGCACAAGGACATCGACCAGGTCTATGACAAGTACGCCGTGCGTGTGATCGTGTCCAGCATTGCGGAGTGCTACAATGTGCTGGGTATCGTACATGATATGTACCGTCCCCTGCCCAACCGCTTCAAAGACTACATTGCCACCCCAAAGGCGAATATGTACCAGTCTTTGCACACAACTGTGCTCGGACGTGAGGGCATCCCCTTCGAGATCCAGATCCGTACCTGGGATATGCACGCCACCGCTGAATACGGTATCGCTGCCCACTGGAAATACAAGGAGGGCATTCAGGGCAAGGATAAGATGGAACAGCGCCTGTCCTGGATCCGCCAGATGCTCGAAGCACAGCAGACCTCCGACGACGTCGAGGAGATCGTGCGCATGATCAAGAATGACCTCTCTCCGGAGGATATCGTGGTCATGACCCCCAAGGGTGACACCATCTCCCTGCCGGTCGGTGCAACGGTCATCGACTTTGCGTACCGCATCCATACCGAGATCGGTCACAAAATGATGGGTGCCAAGGTGGACGGCAAGATCGTTCCGCTTAACTATGAGCTCCAAACCGGCGACATTTGCGATATCATGCTCAGCAAGGATCCCGAAAAGGGTCCGAACCGTGCATGGCTCGACATCGCCAAGACCAACGAGGCGAAGTCCAAGATCCGTTCCTGGTTCAAGCGTGAGCGCCGTGACGAGAATATCGTGACCGGCAAGGCGATGGTCGAGAAGGAATTCAAGCACTGCCGCATCCGCATTCCGGATGAGGATTATGAGAAATTCCTGTCCGAGGATATGAAGCGTCACAACTGCAATACCCTTGAGGATTTCTACGCTTCCATCGGCTACGGTGGTATCAGCATCGCCAAGCTTGCCCCCCGCTGGAAGGAGCTGTATCACAAGAATTACGTGCAGGAGGAAGCCGAGCTTGCCGACCAGCCGATCGTGGCACCGGTTCCCCGTTCGCCCAAGAGCCATATCGTTCTGGACGATATCAGCGACTGCGCTGTGAAATTCGCACAGTGCTGCAATCCCCTGCCCGGTGACGATATTGTGGGCTTTATCACCCGTGGACACGGCATTTCCGTGCATACAACAAGCTGCGTCAACTACCGTGCGATGCTCTCCCGTGACATTCCGGAGGAGAAGGAACGCTGGGTCGATGTGCAGTGGACAGAAAGCTCCGATGCCGCTATGCAGACGAGCATTGAGGTCATTGCGACCGACCGTGTGGGACTCGTGTATGATATCACAGCGATCCTGATGGAATCCCGCATCCCGATCATCCACTCCTCCTCCCGCATCCTCAAAAACGGCAATGCGGTCTTTGACGCCAGCATCCGCATCATCAATAAATCGCAGCTCACCTCCACCTTTGACCGGATCCGCAAGATCAAGGGCGTGCTCTCTGTCGAGCGTGCGAATGGTTAAGGAACGTGAGTATGAAAATCAAAAATATCTGTGGTCACTGCAAAACCATCACCCGGCATCGCCACGAGGTCATCCGCAACTGCGCCAAAGCCGGTATCCTCTGGCAGGGGCTTGCGCACGACCTGTCCAAATTCAGCCCGGAGGAATTTCTCCCCGGCATCAGGTACTTTCAGGGTACCCGCAGCCCCAATGAGCAGGAGCGCATTGAATGTGGCTATTCCCGTGCCTGGATGCATCACAAGGGACGCAACAAGCACCATTTTGAATACTGGACGGACTACAACCCCGTCACACGCCGCCTGGAGCCGATGAAAATGCCCCTGCGTTATGTGATCGAAATGTTCTGCGACCGAGTAGCCGCAGGCAAGATCTACAACGGCGACAAATACACCGACAGCGATCCCCTGCAATATTTCCTGCGTGGCAAGCCCGGACGGTTCATCCATCCGGAGACCTCACGCTTTCTGGAACGCCTGCTCCGGATGCTCGCTGCTAAGGGCGAGGACTGGACCTTTGCCTGGATCCGCTGGTATATGGAACGGCATGACAGCTATTAAAAGCAAAGCGCCTGACTGCTCGTCAGGCGCTTTCTATTTATCTTATTTCCTGCTCCCCACACGGTTGCGCACCCAGCGGCAGAACCGTGCCGGCTGCGGCGCCAGGTATTCGATCACGGCGCAGTATTTGTCCACAAGTGTGATGATATAGGTCTCTGCATACTTTGGTACCGGCTTTGTGACCGGCCACATATGCTTCTCGATCATGTCTCGCTCCCGTGGATTCATCTCGATGAGATGCTCGGCTGCCTCTGCTGCCACCATCGGGTGGTATTTGCTGTGCCGGATGGCTGGCGAGGTCTTGCTGTAGCGTGCGGTATCGTAGTGGTACAGGTCGTGCAAAAGCCCTGCTCTTGCCGCCGAATCGGCATCCAGCCGCAGGACACGGCAAATGCGGTAGTTATAGTACGAAACATTCAGACAATGCTGCAAACGATTGGTCATCTTGTGATGCCGGTAATCCGACAGCTCCTGGACGGCATCCTCCTCCAGAAGCCCGGAGATCACCAGATAGAACTCCGTCTGCTTGATATTCTTGCGGCTGCCGGTGACGTGAATCCACTCCCCTGCATCGATCAGCCGTTTGATCTCTGCTTTGCGAGCCTTGGTCATACACCATTCCCCCTCACTTGCTTCCATTATACTAACTTTGTGAGGGTTTGTCAAGTGATTTGCGCCGTTGTTTTCTGGAAATTCACAATTCGATTGACATTTTTGCAGTTTAGTGCTATAATAGTAATGGTTCCAAAATGATCGGTTTTCATTTTCAAAATCATAAGGAGGTACATTCATGAAGCAATCCGGCGGATACAAGACGAAGCAAAAGGAAAAGATCATGCAATATCTGACCGCCCATGAGGGGCAGCACGTCACCGCTCAGGAGCTTTCCCGCCATCTCGAAGCCGAGGGCACACCCGTCGGCACGGCGACCATCTACCGGCAGCTCGATGCGTTGGTCACGGATGGTATCCTCCGGAAATATACCATCGATTCACGCTCCTGTGCGTGCTATGAATATCTGCCGCTGTCTGCGGAATGCAAGCGGCATTTTCATCTCAAATGCATGGAATGCGAGCAGTTGTTCCATGTGACCTGCGAGCATCTGGACGGCATCGAAGCCCACCTGCTCGAACACCACGGCTTCCAGATTGACCAGTCCAAGACCGTGCTCTACGGGCTCTGCAAGGCTTGCCGTGAGAAACAAAAATAACCCTGATGCCAATACAGCATCAGGGTATGCGATTTCGCCCCTATGCGAATCATTCTGCCTTCGGCGGCGGATAGATCCGGACGGGGGCATTGCTGTCTGTGACAAGGGGCGGCTGCTTCTTTCTCGGCGGGCAGTAGATCCTGGTGGGCGGTTCCGGATACGGCATGGCAGCCTCCTTTACAGATAGGGCGTGATGCGGTCGAGGTACTCCTTCTCGTGCGAGAGGATGTGGTCGCCCTGCTCACGCAGCGCATCGGGAATATTGGGGTTGTGGTTGAGCACCTGATGAAGCTGCACCATGCCCATATTCGTGCCCTCTACCATGAGCTTGGCGGCTGTTTCGGTCGTCATGCCCATCTTTGCTTTGCAGCGGATGACGAGATCTGTCCAGTACTGCGCTGCTTTTCCGGCTTCGAGGGGTTCGAGAAAGATCTCTGCCATCTGGGAACGGATCGAGCGCTTCTGTTCCTCGTAGTAATCCCGCTGTGCAAACAGCTCCCGGCGCAGCCGTCCATCCTCGACCTCCGGGAGCAGCGAGGAAATGCTGTGCGCACCGACGGCGGCATTTTTATAAAAACCGCTGAGGACATTCTCAACGGGGTTGCTGGTGGTATGATCAATGGTTTCCATGTGGTTCACTCCTTTCTCCATACAGGCAACACCGCACAAAGAACGCCTGACGGCTCAGCACGCCATCTGACGCACTGTCCTTTATGCGGTGTTGCCTATAGTATGGAGTAGGAGCTTTCGTTTTATGCATCGATCTTGCGAAGTGGGAGGCACTATGAAAGAACATCTGAAGCTGTTCGGCTACTGGGTCCTTGCCGAAGTCCTGACACTGTTTATCGACCTGACGCTGTCCTTTTCCGGAAATCCGCTTGTGCGGTGCATCTGTGCAGTCTGCACGCTGGGCATCCTGACAGCACTCATGGTACAGGGCGGCTATACCGCTGCGCTTGCGGATAAAAAAGCGCATATCACGCCAAATTTTACACGTCCGTTCACTTTGGGACTCACCGGAAGTGCTGTGCCGCTGCTGCTGACCCTTCTGCTGACGCTCTCAAAAGCCGGCGTGCTGCCGGATGGGTTTTACCGCATCTACAAGCTCCTGTGTGCGCCGTTTCTGTCCGTCTGCAATCTGATGTGTGCGGACGTGGTGACATCGCTGCTGCCCGGCTTTGGGCTTGCCGTGCTGTTTCTGCTCAGTCTCCTGCCCATTCCGGCAGTCTGCATCGCCTACACCATGACCATGCAGGGCAAGTCGCCGGACGATTTGATGATAAAGAAGTAAAGAGGTACAACTATGAAGATCATTGCGATCGGCGCTGTGACCGCCGGTGGAAAAACCACGCTCGTCCACGCCCTGCAATCAAAGCTGCCACGGTCGGCAGCGCTGTATTTTGACGATTACACCTTTGACGGGGCGGTGGAGGATTATTCCGAGTGGGTCGCATCTGATGCGTACTACGACGTCTGGGATCTGTCCCCCTTGCGTGCCGATATTGAACAGCACCGGCAAAGCGGAAAGCTGGACTATCTCCTGCTAGATTATCCGTTTGCCTACCGGAATGCCATGCTGCAGCCGTATCTGGACTGCTGCATCTTTCTGGATACGCCGCTGGACATTGCCCTTGCCAGACGGGTCCTCAGAGACCAGAAGGTAGCCTCTGCCGATGAGATCCGGCAGGAAATGACGAATTATCTGCAATTCGCAAGACCTGCCTATGTGCAGATGCAAACCGACATCCTGCCTTCCTCCGACTACGTGCTCGACGGTACAAAGCCGCTTGAGCAGCTCCTCCAGGAAGCCCTGCACATCATCGAAAACCTGTGATACAGCAAAATCCCCACCCTGTGCAATGCAGGGTGGGGATTTTCTCTCGTATCGGGATGACAGGACTCGAACCTGCGGCATCTTGGTCCCAAACCAAGCACTCTACCAAACTGAGCTACATCCCGGAATGTGCCTGACAAGACTCGAACTTGCGCTCTGAGGAGTCGGAGTCCTCTGTTTTATCCAACTAAACTACAGGCACAT
>CACXGK010000182.1 GCA_902767115.1 uncultured Ruminococcus sp. | reverse complement strand
TACGCCGAAAAGATCGGTGCGGATTTCTACGCCAAGGACGCCAAGGAAACCGTCGATATCGCTAAGAGGGTGTTTCAGAATTGAGCGTCAAGCAATGGCTTTGCATTGCCATTGCGCATCCAGATACAAATACATATAAAAAGGAACAATTATGAAGCAGCAAACAAAACGAAAGCCTGCCTGGGGCAGGATCCTCATTACGTTGGTTCTGCTGACTTTCCTGTGCTATGGGGTACACCGGGTCTTTACGATCGTCCGGGCGTACAACAGCGGCGTGGAGGTCGAGGAGCCGAGCCTTGAGGCATATCCGGTGCGTGGCGTGGATGTGTCACGTTACCAGGGAACCATCGACTGGCAGGTGCTTGCCTCCCAGAACCTGAGCTTCGCCTTCATCAAGGCGACCGAGGGCAGCTCCCACCAGGACCCGTGCTTTGAAGCCAACTGGTACGGTGCGCAGGAAACCGATCTCTACATCAGTGCGTACCATTTCTTCAGCTATGAATCCAGCGGTGAGACACAGGCACAGAATTTCATTGAGACTGTCGGGCGTGCGGACAATATGCTCCCCCCCGTGGTCGATCTCGAATTCTACGGCAAATACTACGACGAGCCGCTTTCCAAAGCCGAGACCCGCACCATCCTGCGTGACCTTCTCGACGCCCTGGAGGACTACTACGAGGTCAAGCCCATCATCTACACCACCCCCCGTGCCTACTACAGCTACATCCTCGGCGGCGGCTTCGGGGACTATCCGATGTGGATCCGGGATGTACACATGGAGCCGTTCGTCCGCTGGAGCTTCTGGCAGTATTCCGACCAGGGCTGGCTGGAGGGCTATGACGGGATGCAGAGCGACCAGATCGAATCCAACATCGACCTCAACGTTTACAACGGCAGTCTCGAACAGATGCAGCAAGAATTCGGACTGCCGGCAAAGGAGGAATCTTCTGAATGAAACCATTCCTGCTCAAAGCCCCCTGCAAGGACTACATCTGGGGCGGCAACCGCCTGCGTGAATTTGGAAAAACTTCCGACGCCGACCGCATTGCCGAAAGCTGGGAGCTGTCCTGCCACCCGGACGGGGAGAGCGTCATCGCATCCGGCGACTTTAAGGGTCAGACCCTCACGGCATTCCTGAAAGCGCATCCGGAGGCGGCAGGGGAGAACTGCCGGGATTTCGAGAAATTCCCGGTGCTCATCAAGCTCATTGATGCGCACGACGACCTGTCCGTGCAGGTTCACCCCGACGATGCCTACGCCCTTTCCCACGAGGGGGAGTACGGCAAGACCGAAATGTGGTATGTCCTGGACGCACAGCCGGGGGCACAGCTCATCTACGGCTTCCGGTCGGAGATCACGAAGGAGGATTTCCGCCGTGCCATCGAGGAAAACACGCTTCTCGATCAAGTCAGGCGTGTGCCTGTCCGGGCAGGGGATGTGTTCTTCATCCCGTCCGGCACGCTCCACGCCATCGGCAAGGGGCTGCTCATTGCGGAGGTGCAGCAGAACTCCAACACGACCTACCGGGTGTACGACTACGGCAGACTCGGCAAGGACGGCAAGCCCAGAGAGCTCCACATCGAAAAAGCACTCGATGTCACGAATCTGAAGCCTCTCGAAATGCAGCCGCTTTCCAGTCCTGACCGTATCAACGGATGGCGTGTGCAGCATCTGGGGGATTGTACGTATTTTTATGTATCCCTCTGGGAACCGGAAGCGGCTGCGCCGGCAGTTTGGAAATTTGGCGGAGATACCGCATCTTTCCTGCACCTTCTGGTGCTGGACGGCAGCGGCGTCCTGCAAATGGCAGACGGCGGCAGCCTTCGGCTGGAAAAGGGCGCAAGTCTGTTTATCCCGGCAGGGTCACAGCCGGGAGAGATCACCGGACATCTGCGGTTTATCGCCACAGATATCTGTCAATCATTGTAAAATCCCGCAAAAAGCGGAATCATAGGAGGAAATATTATGAAGTATTACATCGGTATTGATCTGGGCGGCACGAACATCGTGGCTGCGGTTGTGGACGAGAACTACAACATCATCACCAAGGCAAGCACCAAGACCAACCGTCCCCGTCCGGCGGAAGCCATTGCAGACGACATGGCTGCCATGGCGATCAAGGCTGTCGAGGATGCAAACCTCACGATGGATCAGATCGAGTGGGTCGGCGTCGGCACACCGGGCATCGCCAACAGCTCCACCGGTATCATCGAGTATTCCAACAACCTCGGCTTCGAGAACACCCCGATGGCAAAGCTCATCCAGAAGCACATCGACAAGCCCGTTTTCATCGAGAATGACGCAAATGCTGCGGCTTACGGCGAATATGTAGCCGGCGCTGCCAAGGGCGCAAAGAATGCAGTCTGCATCACCCTCGGCACCGGTGTCGGCGGCGGCATCATCATCGAGGGCAAGATCTACGCAGGCTCCAATTTCGGCGGTGCGGAGATCGGTCACACCGTCATTGATCTGAACGGCCCGAAGTGCTCCTGCGGACGCTGCGGCTGCTTCGAGGTATTCTCCTCGGCAACGGGTCTCATCCGCATGACCAAGGAAAAGATGGACGTTTGCCCGGATTCTCTGATGCACAAGATCACCGAAGAACGAGGCGGCAAGGTCTCCGCAAGAACGTCCTTTGATGCGATGCGTCAGGGCGATGCGGCTGCCAAGGAAGTCGTGGACTTCTACATCAAGGCACTCGCAGCCGGCATCACCAACACCATCAATATCTTCCAGCCGGACGTGCTGTGCATCGGCGGCGGCGTCTGCAACGAGGGTGATGCGCTCCTGCTCCCGGTCAAGGAG